>JAKAVI010000024.1 GCA_021817355.1 Pseudomonadota bacterium
GAAATTTTCGATCAAAAAGTATGACCCCGTGCTGCGCAAACACGTGGAGTTCAAGGAAGGCAAGATCAAATAGGTCTGTGTTCTTGTGGAGGTAAACCCCGCCTCTGGCGGGGTTTTTCTTTGCGTCCACGCTACCTCCGGCGCCGCGCTTCGACATCGCGCACAAAGGGCAGGATCTGTTCCTTGAGCTCGGCAATGACGCCCAAGGGCATATCGTGCCCCCAGCCCTCAATCTCGTGATACTGCGCCCCCATGATGCAAGCGGCGGTGTGGCGGCCAGCTTCGGGGCGGATGAGCGTGTCGGCACTACCGTGAAGTACGAGGCAGGGAAGGCGAAGTTCCTTCAGACGCTCGCTGCGCGCAGGAGCTGCGAGAATTGCCGCCCAATGGCGCAAAGACCCTTCCGGATAATAAGACCGGTCATAGGCGGCGCCGGCGCTCGCGGCGACACGCTCCTCGTCAAAGGCAAAACGGGTCGAGGCATAGGCCCTCCGCGTCGTCAGCGCATGGAAGATTACCGCCTCGCGGTCGGAGGTCTTAGGGCGGCTCATAAGGGCAGCCTGCGCCTCTGGAGATGACGCAGGCAGCGCGCGATCGCCTGTGGTGGAAAAGATTGATATCAGCGAGCGCGCCTTGTGCGGATGGTTCAGGGCCACAAGCTGGGCAATCATTCCCCCCATCGAGGCACCGGCGATATGGGCAACGTCAATGTCCAGGGCATCGAGCAGGCCCGCCGCATCGCGAGCCATGTCGTCGAGGCTATAGGGGATGGGCGGTTTGGCACCTTTGCTGCGCGCCGCCTGTACGGCCTTGATATCGGGAAGCACCCCATCCCATTTCTGACTGAGGCCAACGTCGCGATTGTCAAAGCGGATGACGCGCAGTCCGCCGTCGCGCAGCATCTGGTGGAATTCTTCTGGCCACGCTGTCATCTGGGTCCCAAAACCCATGATGAGCAGGATCGGCGGTCCGCTTTCTGGACCACTCACGTCGTATTCGAAATGCACACCGTCGACGAGGATCTGTGCCATCAGGAGCGCGCCCGATGTTCGACAGTGGCAATGAAGTCGCCGATCTGTTCGAGATAGACCGGTACCAGCGCACTTTCAAAACCATGTCCCATGCCAGGTACGACAACGAGTTCGGCTCCTGGGATCGCAGCTGCGGTATCATGGCCCGCAGCAAGGGGGATCAGTGGATCATCAGCGCCGTGGATCACCCGAGCGGGCACACGCAGCTTGCCGAGAAGCTCATTGCGCGGCGGTGCGGCTAGGATCGCGAGCATTTGCCGCCCGATGCCGTCCGGATCATAGGGCGAGCGATCCACTTCGCGGGCCACGGTGGCTTCGAGGACATCATCAGGCTCCGAAAATCCGGGACTGCCGATCACCTTCCACACCTTCACACCGGCCCGAATGCGGTCCAGTCGCCCATTGGACGGCGGCGGCGTCGTCAATGCGGCCATAGCTTCGGGTTGTGCCGGTGGCAGATCGCGCCGCCCGGTTGTCGACATGATGGACACCAGGCTGCGTGTCGCCTCGGGATGGTGGGCGGCCACGAGTTGGGCGATCATGCCGCCCATGGATGCTCCCACGATATGGGCGCTTCCGACACCAAGCGCATTGAGGACCTGGACGGCATCTTCGGCCATGTCATCAAGACTGTAGGGCGCCATGACTTGGCCTCCCGTCATGGCGGTGGTCATGGCGCTGGCCAGATCGGGCTTTCCCAGCTCGCTCAGATGGCTCGAAAGCCCGATATCCCGGTTGTCGTAGCGGATCACATAATATCCGCGCCCCGCCAGCCCCCTGCACAGCGCTTCGGGCCACATCGTCATCTGCGCCGAGAAGCCCATGATGAGCAGCACGGCCGGATCTGTAGCCTTTCCGAAGGTTTCGTACTCAAAGCGAAGTCCGTTGGCGGTAATCTGCGGCATTGGTGTTCCTGTTCGATGCTGGTACCGGGCCAGCTTAGCAGGCTTGGCCGTCCCGTTGACAAGTCAAGATCCTTACCCCCCGAAAGATGGGGAGCCCGGACCACCCCCCGCCTGCGTGCCCAGGTTTGCTTGCCGCGAACGGCGCGATACAACATAGTACAAGCTGGTGTGACACCGGGCACGGGGACGACAGGCTTTCGATGCCCGAAATGATCATCTGGCGTTCCGCATCACCTGTCCGCGGGGTGCCGTGTCTGGCTTGGCGAACAGGGCTGTGAAAAAAACTTCGCAACGCGCATGTGTTGGTGTCCTGACCAAGCTGATTGTGGAAAGCGCCGAGCCTCTCAGGTCAGAGCCGGTCACCATGTGTGCTCCCTCAAACCCGAATGGGAGCATTAAGGAGGTGCATGCTGAGCCTGCTGAGCGGACGCCTACCCGATATCGGCGAAGCACGCAGCGGACCACGCTGCGGCCGTGGCACGGCATAGTGATGCACCGCGGTGCCAAGGCGGGCGCCGTCACCCCCAGAACAAAGACAACGTGCCACATGAACCGCCGCGACGGCGGAAACAAGGGCGCCAGGAGCATCGATGAAGCGCGATCTTTCCCGTCTGGCTGACACCACCTTCGATCTGCTGATCATTGGCGGGGGCATTACCGGTGCAGCAACCGCGCGCGACGCTGCGCTGCGCGGCCTCAACGTTGCCCTGATCGAACGCACCGACTTTGCCCATGCCACAAGTGCCCATAATTCCAAGTTGATTCATGGCGGACTGCGCTATCTACGCAATTTCGAGTTAGGGCTGGTGCGCGAATCGCTGGGGGAGCGCCGCATCTGGCAGCGCATTGCTCCCCATATGGTCAGTGCACTTCCCTTCCTGGTGCCGCTCTATGGTGCCGGACGACGCGCGCGCATGACCTTGGCGGTGGGCATGACGCTCTACGATGCGCTGTCCTTCGACCGCACCTGGCTGGCTGATCCGGCGCAGCGGCTACCGAGGCATGGCTGGCTCGGTGCCAGCGTCGCCGCAGAACGCGAGCCGTCGTTGTCTGGAACGGATTTTGAGGGTGCTTTCCTCTACTATGATGCCCAGATGTATGCTCCCGAGCGTCTGGCCCTTGAATGTGTGCTCGCGGCAGAAGAGCAAGGCGCGGTGTGTGCCAATTACGTGGCGGCGGAAGGCCTGCTCCTGCGCCAGGGGCGCGTGGAAGGGGCAAAGGTTCGCGACCGCGAGAGCGGTGCCCCGTTTGATATCCGCGCCAGCCGCACGCTTCTGGCCGCAGGTCCTTGGTCTGATCTTTTTCTGGAACAGGCGCTGGGACAGAAAACGGCGACCCGTCTCCTGCGCTCGAAGGGCATTCATGTTATCGTCCCGGCGATGACCAGGGCTGATGCACTGACAGTTGCAACCGCCCATGGCCACTTTTTTGTGCTGCCCTGGCGGGGACACACGCTTTTGGGCACGACCGATACGGCCTTTGATGCGCCTCCAGACGAGGTCATCGTCACCCGGCGCGACATCGAAACCTTGTTCGGGCAGGTAAACGGCTTTCTGCCGCAGGCGGATCTGAAGCTCAGCGACGTCGAACATTTTTACGCGGGTCTGCGCCCGCTCGTTGCAGATGACAGCACGAAGGACACCTATGACGCGAGCCGTCGGTCCGAACTCATTGACCACGGCAAGACGGACGGCATTGCCGAGCTTTATTCGGCCGTTGGTGGCAAATGGACCACGTCTCGGCGACTTGCCGAGCAGATCGTCGATCACCTGGCACCGCGCTATGAGCGCCCCTTGCGCCCTTGTACAACGGCGCGAACGCCACTTCCCGGTGGCACCATCCCCCGTATTGAAGTCTTTCTGGCGCAATCCGCGCGTGATCTACCCAAGCTCAACCACGCCCATCTCGCGCGTCTTTACGGTACCCGACTGCACCAGGTCCTCAAAGACTGTGAGGGTTTTGCGGACCTGCTGCAGCCGATCGCGCCGAGCGGCGACATTGGAGCTCAGGTGGTTTATGCGGTGCGCCACGAAATGGCCCGGACCCTCGAGGATGTGGTGATGCGGCGTACTGGCATCGGTCAGCTGGGTGCCCCTCCATCCTACGTGCTCGCCAATGTTGCCCGGTTGATGGCGGCAGAACTGGGGTGGGATGATGGACGCCAGAGCGCGGAGATCGCTGCAGTCGGACGCAATTTTCAGCTTGGAGACGACGCTTGAGCGCCCTTGCCGTGGTCAATCCACGCTCCGCTGCCGGACGCACGGGGCGCGATTGGCCACGGCTCGAGAGGGCACTGCGCGAGATCTTTCCGGCTTTGCACAGCGTCGCCACCCATGCTCGCGGCGATGCGACAGGGCTTGTGCGCGCCGCCCTGCACGGGGGCGTCACGGACATTATCGCCGTTGGCGGTGACGGTACAATCAATGAAACCATGAACGGCTTCTTCGAACATGGCGAACCGATTGCTCCGGAGGCCGTATTCAGCTTCATCACCTCCGGAACCGGCGGCGATTTTCGCAAGAGCTTTGGCCTACCAGGCGGACCATATTCCGCCATTGCGCATCTGCGGCACGCCGCCGTCAGATCCATCGACATCGGGCGGGTGACCTGCGTGTCGGCTGAAGGCGGCACGAATGTTCGTCATTTCATCAATATTGCATCGGCCGGCATGTCCGGTGAGATCGTTGACCGGGTCAACCGCTCCGTCTTCCTGCGCCGCTTCGGCGGACGCGTGGCATTTGCCCTGAGCTCGGCAGCCGCCCTCCTAACCTATCGTGGAAGCAAGGTGCGCCTGCGGATCGATGGAGAGATCGACACCATGACGACGATCTCTACCCTGGTCATCGCCAATGGTCAGTTTTTCGGAGGCGGCATGCATGTCGCTCCACAGGCCGAGCTCGATGACGGCCTCTTTGATGTGCTCGTCATGGAGGCAGTGTCTGGCCTGCAGGCCCTCGCGGATATGGGCCAGATCTATAAAGGTACCCACCTTGCCAATCCCTCGGTGCGGACGTTGCGTGCCAGCCAGGTGTTGGCTGCGCCTGTAGCCGCGGCCCGTGGACACCCAGTCCGTATCGAGGTTGATGGAGAGGTTGCCGGCCAGTTGCCCGCGACCTTCGAGATTTTGCCCAAAGCTCTTAGGATTCGCGTTTGAAACATCAACCATCCGCGCAACAATCACATGGCTTACCCCAAACACGTGCGCGGATGGGTCACACGGAGAAGAGATGAGCCAGGAACACCCAGCGATGCGCTGGAACGGGTGGGGCAGAAGCTCCAACCATGATGCAGCAGTTGATAATGATGCGCTCTGGAACTGGCTTGCCCATGAACTCGGCATGCCGAGCCTTCTGGCCACCCCTGCACGCGAGCTTTGCGACGTGGTGCTGCCGCCCAGCCGCCTGGAGGCTGTGGCGCTCATGGCGCTTGCCGGTGTGATTGCCCCTCATCAGCTGTGCCAAGATGATATGACGCGCATCCTCCATGCGCGTGGTCGCTCCTATCCGGATTTGCTTTATCTGCGTGCGGGCGACCTTTCCTGTGCTCCAGATGCCGTTGTCTATCCAAAGACCACAGAAGAGATTTTAGCTCTTCTGAAGTGGGCCGAAGCCCATGGTGTTGCCATAGTGCCCTTTGGTGGAGGCACGAGTGTGGTCGGAGGCGTCAGCGCGCAACGCGGTCATCATCACGCTGTTGTCAGCCTTGATCTGTCGGCGATGGACGCAGTGCTCAACATTGATCCGGTATCCGAGTTGGCCCGCATTCAGGCAGGTATCATGGGGCCCGCTCTCGAAAAGGCGCTTGCCGAGCGCGGACTGACCCTCGGTCATTTTCCGCAGAGCTTCGAGTATTCGACACTGGGCGGCTGGATTGCCCACCGCGGTGCTGGGCAGCAATCCAATGGATATGGGCGTGCCGAAGACTGGCTGCAATCCGCGCTTCTGGTCACCCCGCGCGGGCTCATGCACAGCGAAGACGTCCCGGCCTCCGCCGCCGGCCCCCGTCTCAAGGACCTGATCCTAGGCAGCGAAGGCCTTTTCGGGGTGATTGCCGAAGCCAATGTGCGCATCCATCCCCTGCCCACCGAACAGCATATGGCCAGTTTTCTGTTCCGCAATTTTGCCGACGGCCTTGGTGCCATCCGCCTTGCGCTGCAAAACGGAATTGAAGCCAGCATGCTGCGACTGTCCGACGCCGAAGAAACCCGTTTTTTCCGTGCCTTTCGCAAGGCTGGACAGCGCCAGAATCTCACGGACAGGTTGATTGAGACGTATCTGGCTGCGCGTGGACTGGGCGCCCAGAGCTGTGCGCTCATCGCACTTTTCGATGGCTCCGAGGGCCGACGGTCGCGCCAGCGCTTTACGGCACTTGCTCGCAAGTGTGGCGGCGTTGATGTCGGTCGGGGACCGGCACGCTCCTGGCTCGCCGGACGCTTTCACAGCCCCTATCTGCGCGATCCAATGCTCGATCATGGCGTGGGTGTTGACACCCTTGAGACGGCGACGAGTTGGAGCAACCTCGAGCGGCTTTATGGTGCAGTTTCAACTGCACTCACGCAGGCCATATGTGCCCACGTGCCCAGAGAGGGCGCGCGTGGCATCGTGATGTGCCATCTCAGCCACTCCTATCATGACGGCGCGAGCCTTTATTTCACATTTATCTTTCCGCGCACGCTTGCGAGCGAACTGGCGCAATGGCAGTCGATCAAGACGGCGGCAAGCAAAGCCATTGTCGCCCATGGCGGCACAATCAGTCATCACCACGGCGTCGGCGAAGATCACCGCGACTATATGATGGATGAGAAGGGCGGGCTCGGCATCGAGGTCTTGCGCGCGATCAAGGCTGCACTCGACCCCCACGGGATTCTCAATCCCGGCAAACTCATCCCCGACTGAGCGCCGCCTTCAGCGCTGCGGCAGCTGCGCTGAGCGCGGTGCGGGCCGCAGGCAGTGCCGACACCATGTAAATGAAATCATGCACCATGTCGGGATAATCGCACAGCGTGACCGGCACACCCGCCTGGCGCAACCGATCGGCGTAAAGAAGCCCCTCATCATGGAGGGGATCAAAACCTGCCAGCATCACAAAAGCAGGGGCAAGCCCGCCCACCTCCTTGGCCTTCAGGGGTGATATCCTGGGGTCATCGCGATTGACGTTGTCCGGCAGATAATGCGCGTAAAACCAGCGCAAGCCCTCGCGCTCAAGAAAATAACCCTCGGCAAAGGCAGTCAGCGACGGGGTATCCTGTCCGACCTGGGTGACCGGAAAAAGCAGCATCTGCAACTGCAGCCTTTTGCCTGTCTGCGCGGCGTGCTGTGCCAGCACAGCAGCGAGCCCGCCACCGGCGGAATCGCCGCCAACCGCAAGCCGATCAGGATCGATCCCAAGCTCAGCCGCATGAGCCTGGAGATAGTCCAGAGCGGCCAGTGCGTCATCTACAGCCGCCGGAAACTTGTGTTCGGGAGCAAGGCGGTAATCGACCGCGACCACACGCACACCCGCCTCGTTGGCCAGAATGCGACAGAGCCCGTCATGCGTCTCAAGGTCTCCGATCACATAGCCACCGCCATGGAAGAAGAGCAGCGCCGGCAGCGCGCCCCGAGGCGCATTTACCGGCGTGTAGACCCGCAGCTTTACCCGTCCGTGACTGATCATCACATCCTTGGTGCTGCCAATGGGCTCGTCGCGTGGACCAACCGCCTGCATCAGCGCGCCAAAGGCGACGCGCGCCATCACCGGGTCCATCTGCCACATTGGCGGCGCGGGCTGGCTCTGCAGAGCGTCAAGAAGAGCTTTCAGAGAAGAATCAAGTGGCATTGGCAAGCATCCTCAAGCGCGACAGCTCTCAAGGATGCATGCTGGAGCCAAAGGTGCAAGCGCAGCGCACTGCACTCAGTGCATGCTAATGGGGGCGTTGGGGTCGAGACGATGCTCGACAATATCGTCGAGGAGAACAGCCAGAGCGTTCCAGAAGCGGGCCCGTTCCCATTGCCCCACATGTTCGAACTCGCGCGTCGCCCGGCGGGCATAGTCGCGCGCGACCGCCCCATGCTCCTGCGCCATCTCGGCGGCCAGCAGACAGATGTCGTCCGTCCTCAAGCTCATCGTCCTCTCCTCCTCGTGGCGCGACCCCAGAGGACACCCTGGGAGGTTGCCGGACGGTTAACGGCGTGAGGCAAATTGCAGACAACCGCAGCAATCTGTGGGTGGGGCAATAAGCGCAAGATCGCCCCCCCCCGGCAGGGCCGGGTTTGCGGCCCTGCCGCCAAGGTCCCACCTAGTCGATCTCGATCACATCAGCAGGCGGTACCTGCGCGTAGAGCAGCTCCACGAGGCGGGCCCGGCGTTCCAGCGTCGCCCGCTGATTGATATAGCCCTTGTCGGTGATCTCGTGGCCATCGACGGAGGGAGGCTCACTCATCAGCAACAGCCGCTTGATGCGCAAGGACGAACCCCCGCCCTGCTGGTTGTGGGCAGCGAAGCGTTCCTTGATGAAGGCGCGTAGCTTGGGTGCCGACAGAATCTCATCGGCGGTGCTGCGGGCGCTGTCCGAGGCGATCTCCCTCGCCGCGGAGAGATTGGGCCAAGCCAGAAGCGCGACAAACGGCTTGTCGTGCCCGCACACTACGCAATCCTGCAGAGCCGGCGAGGCCGCCGCCAGGGCTTGGGCTCGCAGCGTCCCTACGGAAACCCAGGTGCCGGTATCAAGCTTGAAGTCCTCGGTCACGCGCCCGTCAAACACCAGACCCTGTTCGGGAGCGGCCTCATCCACAAAGCGGGCCGCATCGCCCAGACAGTAGAAATCCTCCTCGTCGAAGGCCGCCTTGGTCAAATCGGGACGGGCCAGATAGCCGGGGGTAACTGTCGGACCCTTGACCCGTACTTCCAGTTTATTGCCATTGGGAACGAGTTTGAGGGTCATTCCCGGCAGAGGCAGGCCTATCAATCCTACCCGTTCTGTCAGCCAGTGCACCACCGTGACACCCTGGGTCTCGGTGGCGCCATACATGGTCGTAAAGGGAATACGCTTGCCGGTGGCCCCGATCGACAGCGCCTGGATGCGCTCATAGATGTCCTGACTGAGCGTGGCACCTCCATAGCCAAGCTGTCGCAGTTTGGAAAAGAATTTGTCCCTGAGCGCCGGATCCTTTTCCATGGCATCGGCCAGCCAGGCAAAAGCAATGGGGGCCGAGCCAAACACCAGGGGCGCGATTTCGCGCAAATTGCGGATGGTCTCACCAAACATGCCCGGTAATGGTTTGCCAGCATCGAGGTAAACCGTTCCTCCCACCTGCAGGTTGTTGTTGAAGCCGATATTGCCCGCCGAGATATGGCTCCAAGGCATCCATTCGAGGCTCTGAGGGATCTCGTTCGGATCGGGCGGCTCGGTGCGCAGCGCCTCTTGCGCTGCAACCACGGCGCACATCATGCCATGGGTCTGGATGACGCCCTTGGGCATGCCGGTCGAACCGGAGGTAAACAGATATTTGGCAACGGTGCCGTGGTGAATCTGGGCGAGCGCGCCGGTGAGCCGCTGGGGATCCTTCTGGCTCCTGAGCGCATCGAAAAGGGTGACCATGCGTTCCGGGATGGGTGTATCACTGACGATCTCGACCGAGGGATCAGCGACGGCCGCCAGCGCCCGCGCAAAAAGAGGACCCTGCTCGGCAAAGATCATTGCCGGTTTGCACAGCCCCACGACATGGCGCAGCTTGGCGTAATCACTGCTGATCAGCGAATAGGCCACCGACACCGGTGCGATCGGCACCCGCGCTTTCATAGCGCCCAACATCATCGCGGCGTGACGTATCGAGTTGCCGGACAACACCATCAGCGCGGCGTGGGGGCCGAGGCCGCGGTCCAAGAGCGCCAGGGCGATTTCATTGGCGCGCGTATTGATCTGACCATAGGTGATGAAGCGCCAGTCTCCGGTGCTGCCATCTTGCTGCGGCGTGCGCTCGGCCATGAACGGACGCTCGGGATGGGCCGCGGCCCGGGCCTCGAGCAGGTGCACGATCGAGCGGGCCATTTCGCCCAGGGGATAGCGGGAGCGCACATAGATGTTGCCGTCCTTGCGGGTAACGGCGATCGAAGGTGGCTTCAAGGACAGTGGTTTAAAGGGCGGCAACTGGGCCTGGGCCGTCATGTTCATTGTCTACCTCGCAAAAGTTCCTGGGGTTTCTGGAAAGCGGGCCGTCCGACAGCTGCGCTGCGGCGCCTGCGGTCGCGGATCTGGCTGGCGGCGAAAAAACCTGCTTGGGCATCCTCAAAAGGCCAGTGCACGGGAGCAGCACAAAGGGCCAGTAGCTGCAAACAAAGCCCGCGGGCTTTGGGCCGCCGGCGCATGGCGCCAAGCAGTCCTGCTCTTCGTGGAGCCCTCATCGCCACTGCCACCCTCCAAGTGCCTTGCCAGCAGGCAAAGCCTTGCCAAACAACCTCCCATGCTGATGCCGCACTTAGATCTACACTTTCCCATCGTTATTCGTTATAATTCCCAGGTCGGACTCGCATTATACGACCCAAGTGAGGATTTGGCAGGTGCGCAGCCAGCAAATTTTACTCATCATCGGCGGAGGGATCGCCGCCTACAAGTCCCTTGAGCTGATTCGCCTCCTAGAGCGCGACGGTATCGGGGTGCACACCATCTTGACCCGGGCCGGCGAGGAATTTGTTACTCCACTGTCACTTGCCGCCCTGTCGCGGGCGCCGGTACATCGCGACCTCTTCAGTCTCACCGACGAGGCCCAGATGGGCCACATCGAGCTGTCGCGGGCAGCAGATCTTGTCGTGGTGGCCCCTGCGACCGCCGATCTGATGGCGAAGGCGGCCGGCGGCCGGGCCGACGACCTTGCTACAACCACCCTGCTTGCCACGGACAAGGCAGTGCTAATGGCGCCGGCGATGAATGTAAGGATGTGGCAGCACCCGGCAACGCAGCGCAATCTGGCCCGCCTGATAGCCGATGGCGTGAGCTTTGTCGGTCCGGAAGAGGGCGCCATGGCCTGCGGTGAATTTGGCCCCGGCCGCATGGCCGAACCCCCCGCCATCCTCGAGGCGATCCACAGCCTCATTGGCGCCCGGGGCCAGCTCAAGGGCGTAAGGGCCCTGGTCACGGCAGGGCCAACCCATGAACCACTGGATCCCGTGCGCTATATCGCCAACCGCTCATCGGGCCGCCAGGGCTATGCCATCGCTCGCGCCCTGGTTGCAGCGGGAGCCCAAACCACCCTGATCTCGGGCCCGGTCAGCCTGCCCGCAGTGACAGGCGCAAGGCTCGTGGCTGTCGAAACTGCGGCCCAGATGCTCGCTGCCACCCAAGAGGCCCTGCCCGTTGACGTCGCCATTTTCTGCGCAGCTGTTGCCGATTGGCGGGCGGAACGCGTCGCCGACCAGAAGCTCAAAAAAACGGGCAGTCCGCCGACGCTGCGCTTTGCCGCCAACCCCGACATCCTTGCTACCATCGCCAAGGGACCTCGCCGACCGCGTCTCGTGATCGGTTTTGCTGCGGAAACCGAAGCCATCCTCGCCCATGGCAAGGACAAGCTCGCGAGAAAAGGCTGTGACTGGATTGTCGCCAATGACGTCTCGGCGGCAAGTGGGGTCATGGGCGGCACACATAATCGCGTTCATCTCATCACCGCTCAGGAAGATGAAGAATGGCCACAACTCGACAAGGCCGAGGTCGCGACACGCCTGGTGGCGCGCATCGCCAAAGCACTGCAAGGAACGAGCTGATGCGTCTTGCCATTCAGCGACTGAGCCACGCCTCGGATCTACCGCTGCCAAGCTATGCTACCCTCGGCGCAGCTGGTCTCGATCTTTATGCCGCGATCGCCAATCAAAATGTCCTTTTGCCCGGTGCCCGCAGCGCGGTTCCCTGCGGCATCGCTATCGCCTTGCCACCAGGCTATGAGGCACAGGTGCGGCCGCGATCCGGGCTTGCGCTCAATCACGGCATCACCGTGCTGAATACCCCCGGCACGATTGACAGCGATTACCGCGGAGAAATCAAGGCGATCCTGGTCAATCTCAGCACCACTGCGTTTACCATCACGCGCGGCATGAAAATTGCCCAACTCGTTGTAGCAGCTCACGCCACAGTCATCCTTGAGGAGTTGCGCGAGCTCGATGCCACCGCGCGCGGCGATCAAGGCTTTGGATCCACCGGCCTCCACGTGCAGAAAAACTGACATGCTGAAGCTCTCGCGCAAAACCTTGCTTGCTCTTGAAGCGGTCATCGACATCGCCTTCAACGCCCGTCCCGAACCGGTCCAGGCCCGCGAAATCACGGCCCGTCAGGGCGTTCCACAACGCTATCTCGAACAGGTCATGCAGCAGCTCGTCCGTGCCGGTGTCCTTAAGGGTGTCCGCGGCCCCAAGGGCGGCTATCGCCTGGCCCGGGAACGACGGCGCATCTCGGTCGGCGATGTGGTGCGTGTTGCCGAAAGTCTGGAGGATGCCAGCGGCGAGGATATCGTCGAACCGCGCTCCGAACTTGGCGCACGCATTGTTGCCCCCTTGATCAAATCCTTGACCGACGAACTCATGGCCCGGCTCGATGCCATCTCCATCGAAGATCTGTGTCAGCAGGCAAAGGGCGCTGGCGTCGACCACGCGCTGCTCGACGGGCCCAAGGAACGTACGACCGATTTCACCATCTGACGGAGGACCATCATGAGCGAATTTACCACGCAGGGCCGCGGGCGCATCTATGACTGCATTACCGACACCATCGGCAATACCCCGCTGGTACGCCTGAAGCGGCTGCCGCAGCAGGCCGGCGTCAAGGCTGACATTCTCGTGAAGCTCGAATTCTTCAATCCGCTGTCCAGCGTCAAGGACCGTATCGGCGTCGCCATGGTCGAGGCCATGGAAGCGCAGGGCAAAATCGCGCCAGGCAAATCGACCCTGGTTGAACCGACAAGCGGTAACACCGGGATTGCACTTGCCTTTGTCGCCGCTGCCAAGGGCTATCGGCTGGTACTTGTCATGCCCGAGTCGATGTCGATCGAGCGGCGCAAAATGCTGGCCCTGCTTGGCGCCGAACTGGTGCTCACAGAGGCGGCCAAGGGCATGAAGGGCGCTATTGCCAAGGCCCAGGAAATCGTCGCGGCAACTCCTGGTGCCGTCATGCCGCAACAGTTTGAGAACCCCGCCAACCCCGACATCCATCGGCGCACCACGGCCATGGAGATCTGGAATGATACCAACGGCACGGTCGACGCCGTGATCAGCGGCGTGGGCACCGGCGGTACCATTACCGGAGTGGGCGAAGTTCTCAAGGCCAAGAAACCAAACCTGCGCATGGTCGCCATCGAACCCGAAGATTCGGCAGTGCTGTCCGGTGGCCAGCCCGGCCCACACAAGATCCAAGGACTTGGCGCGGGTTTCATTCCGGCCATCTTGGACCGCAAGGTGATCGACGAGGTGATCACGATCTCCAATGAAACCGCGTTTGAAACGGCGCGCAAAGTCGCCCGTCTCGAAGGCATTCCA
>JAKAVI010000446.1 GCA_021817355.1 Pseudomonadota bacterium
CGCGAAGTCGACATCCTTGCTCAAATCATCGCGCAGTATTTCCTGCCACATGACTTTCTGGGAAAATAGCGCGCCTGGTGGGAAGGCCGGCGACAAAAGCTGCCGCATAAGCAGCCAGCCCAGAGCAGGGGTGAGCGTAAGGTTAGGTTTGGGGTCGAACGCATTTGCCCATTTCACCCAGGTCCATTTCCTCATGTCGCTCGCAGGGTATGGTGGTGGCCCTGCAGCCGTGAGCTCCGCAATAGCTTTGGTGTTGTTGGTGGCGCGGGCATGCGCCAGGACGAGCGGATACGAGGCCTCGGAATCCTTTTCGAGATTCACAATCTGGCCGGTCCCCACATAGACCGAAAAGAGATCGGGTCGTTCCTGCACCATATGCACGCCTAGAATGGACCCCCATGAATGTCCGAGCAGGATGATCTTGCGTTTGTGGAGCAGTGCCCGAATGTATTGGGCCACGGCAATGCCGTCTTTCGTCATCTGGGCAATTGTCATGGTCGGCGCAACACGCGTACCGGATCTTTCGAAGGTCTTGCCTTCGCCGCGCTGGTCCCACATGACGACGGTGAAGGCGCGCTCCCAGCGGCGGGAAAGAAGCGTATAGGGGATCGTTGAAAAGCCAGGGCCACCGTTCAGCCAGAGCAGGACCGGATTGTTGCGGTTGTCACCCCTGATTTGTATCCATTGTTCAATGCCACCGATTTTGATGAAGCGCGCCTCATCGATGCCGACCGCAGGATTGATGCGCAGCGCGGCCTGATATTCATAGGCGCAGTAGGCGGGAACCAAGATGAGGAGGGCAACGAAGCCTGCCACAGCCCAAAGTAGGATTTTGCGCACGCCCACCTCCTTTTATACCGTGAGTATAAAATACTGATAGTATATTCTTCTGCCAATGTCGAATCGAAAGCGCCCCCCCCAAACGCTCAGCCCCAAACGGGCACGCACGCGCGCGCGCCTGCTGGACGCAGCGGTGGAGCTGTTTCAGCGTCATGGCATTGCCGCGGTCAGTCTCGATGAGATCGCCAGCCACGCCGGCCTGACCAAGGGCGCAATCTATGGAAATTTCAAAAATAAGGAGGATCTCATTGTGGCTGTGGCCCTTGAGCGCGTTGTCCGGCCGCGGCCAATCTTCACGGTGGATGCGCCACTGCGCGATCAGTTGAGCACTCTCGTCAAGCAAGCCGCGGCGACAACGCCTGAAGCTGTCAAGCAAATGAGATTTTTGATCGAGCTCGATCGTTACGCGCTGATGCATGAGACCGTGCGCACGCGCCTACGCGTTTTCGCCGAGGAAAGGTACCGCAAATCTGCCGAAAACGTCGAAGCGGTTGCAAAGAAGGGCGAACTGCCTTTGCCGCCGCTGCAATTTGCAATCGCGGTTCACGCGTTGATGAATGGCCTACTGTACCAGCGGGCATTCTTTCCGGATCTCGTCACCGACGAGGTAATTCTAACGGCACTTGAAGCTTTGGTGAACCGAATCGAAAGCGCCTAGCGTTCGCTCAGGCTCCAGCCAAAGACGGCTACCGTTGCACCAATCACCAGCGTGCCCGCCAGCAGGGAGAGATCGCGCACGGCAAAGCCGAAGGTCGGTAAATGAAGGAACCTTAGTGCCGGTAACTGCCAGGCTGCCAACCCCAAGCCCACCAGCACCGCCAGACCCAAGGCAATCTGCTCCCGCCGCTGGCGTCGGGCGAGCCGTGATAGAACCGCATCTGTCAGCGGCGGCTGCTCGAGGGCCACGCTCAGCGTGATGTGATCATTGCGCAGCAATTCGCTCAGGCGATCCTGCATGAGATATCCTCCCGGGTGTCCAACACCACGCGCATCTTGCCCCTTGCCCTTTGAACATAGGACTTCAGTGTGCCTAGCGGCATTGCCATCGCTGCGGCTGCCTCGCTGTGCGACAGGCCGCAGGCATCGCAGAGTAGCAGGGCCGCCCTTTCCTCGATGCCAAGTGTCAGTAAGTAGCGCTGCAGATCAAGCGTCATATCAGGATCGGGTGCAGGCGGCGGGGGCACGCCCTCTGCTGCAGCGTCTAGCGCTCGGATATAGCGCGCTGCCTTGCGCCGTCCTCGCAGAAAAGCGCGGTAGGCGATGGCGAACAGCCAGCTGCGGAAGGCTGCCTGACCACGATAGGTGGCGATGCTTTCATAACCTTTGATCAGAGTATCCTGCGCCAGATCGTCGGCGAGGGCGGCATTACCGGTCAGCCGCCACAAGAAGGCACGCAATGCGCCCTGATGGCGACGTACCAGCTCTCCGTAGGCCGCGCGATCACCCGCTGCCTGCACGCGCAACACCAGCTCCGAATCGATCACACCGGCCAGGTTCTGCCGCACCAAAATTTCCCGCCTAAGACCTTTTTGCGCGCGCGTCGGATGCAAAGACGTGCAGGCCAATATAAGCTAGCCCGATCAGACCAGGAAACGCCGCTATTCCCAGGAGTGGGCGGATGGCGTCACTTTCGCCCAGTACCACGGCAAACGCCCCGGTCGCCACAGCGATCGACAGGAAAACGATGCCTCGACGAAGATCCGCGTAAGGCGAGGCCCTATCCTGCACCAAGGCCTCGATCAGTTCAGGAGCGATCGGTTCACCACGTTCCATG
>JAKAVI010000276.1 GCA_021817355.1 Pseudomonadota bacterium
GCCCTTCATCAGCAGCTGGTCGGGGGGGCGCATCTGGTGGTCCCACCGGGCGGCATCGCCAACCCCAATCCGCCAGGTGCCCATCTTGCTCCGCAGCAGGCGATCGCCGTTCTCAACACCAGGCTGGCCAAAACACAGACCGAGTTCAAGCGCCTCGGCAGCGCACTAAAGACCATGGAGGGTAAGCTTTCCCACCTTGAAGCAGACACCGCGCAGCTGGAAAAACGCGCAGCGCCTGCTGATCTGCGACAGCAGCTGCAGTCCTTCGCAACCAAGAGCACCGTCGCCGAACTTGGGCAGCACATCGCGCGCATTGAACGCGACACCCCCGCACGGGTGATGACCAAAGCCGCGGCGATGCTGGCGCTGGCCGAGCTGGTGCAAACCAGCGCGAGCGGAGCGCCCTATGAGCGTGAAGTCCACGCCCTCGCGGCCCTGCTGCCTCCATCACCGGCCCTGAGCGTGCTGCGCCGTCATGCCAGCCAGGGGGCGCCGTCGCCGGGGCAGCTCGCCCGTCGCCTCGACCGTGCGGCTGACTCCATTCTTGAGGCCGAGCGTCTCGCCTACGCGCCAAACTGGTTTGCGCGGACCTGGGCAGAGCTCGGAAATCTGGTTTCGGTGCGCCGGATCGGCCCCATTTCCGGCAATACCACCGAGGCCCATCTTGCCCGCGCCGAGCAGGCCCTTGCGCATGGCGATGTGGCGACAGCCGTCGCCAATGTCGTCGGGCTCGACCGTCCGGCAAAAGCTGCCGCCGCACCCTGGCTAAGGGCAGCTAAGGCTCGCCTTGCCATCGACGCGGCCAGCCGCTCGCTGGGCAGAATGATCCTTGCCCAGGGTTCGCAAAAGTCCGCCGCCTCCGGCACAGGTGCAAAATGAGACGCGTCCTGGGCTTTTTTGCCGTCGCGGTGATCGTTGCCTTTGCGGCGGTCTGGCTTGCCACGCTCAAAGGTCACTTCGCCCTGGAGATCGGGGGTTGGCAGATTCACATGTCGGCAGGTCTGTTTGTCGGCGTGACCACGCTCTTTGCCGTCTTGGTGATCATTCTTGCCCGCATCCTCGGATTTGTGCTGGGGGCGCCCCAGGCGCTCGGACGATGGTGGCAACTGCGGCGCCAGCGCCGTGGCGAAGATGCGCTGTCGCAAGGCCTGATTGCCGCCGCCACAGGTGAGCTCCTTGATGTGCAGCCGTGGAGCAACCGCGTCCGTTCAACCTTGACGGCATCGCCTCTGGGCCTGCTCCTGCGGGCTCAAGCCGCCAGCCTTGCCCGGGACGCCGCGGCCGAGGAGGCCGCCTATCAGGCGATGCTGAACCACGCCCAGACCGAGTTTCTGGGTCTTAAAGGGCTGTTTGGGCTGGCACTGGCGCAGGACGATTCCCAGAAAGCACTGGCGTTGGGCCTGCGTGCCTATGCGCTTAAACCGCGCGCCACGTGGCCGGTCCAAGCCCTCTTCGACCTAAGAACGGCACGCGGCGAATGGGATGAGGCAAGGGCGTTACTCGATGATGCGGATAAGACCCGGCTCATGGCGGCCGATGTTCTCAGACGCCGGCGCGCGGTTCTCCTCGCGGTTCAGGCGCTGGAGGCGGAGGCCGCTGCGCCCAAAAAATCCCTCGATCTGGCTCTGCAAGCACTGGATCTTGAGCCTGGTCTGCTCGGCGCGGCCACCCTCGCCGCCAGGCGTCTCGTCTATGGCGGCAAGGACAGGCGCGCCCAGGAGGTGATTGAGCGGACCTGGTCCGAGGCGCCCCACCCCGACCTTGCCGTCGCCTATGCCGCCATCTTTCCGCGCGATACCACGCCCGAACGCAGTGCCCGCCTCTTAAGTCTCGCCCGCCTCTTTCCCCGACACTTTGAAAGCTGTGTGCTCGAAGCCGAACAACATGTCGCCATGAACCGCTGGTCTGACGCCAGGCGCGTTCTGTCGCCGTGGGCACAGGGTAATATCAGCGCGCGGATCTGCATGCTCTTTGCCGAGATCGAAGAACGTCAGCACCATGACAGTGTCTCTGCGCACGACTGGCTACGACGCGCCGTGCAGGCACCGCGCGACAATGAATTCCGCTGCACGCGCTGCGGCTCGGGTTCAGCCAACTGGCATGCGCTCTGCAGTCACTGCAAGGGCTTTGATACACTTTCGTGGATTGCCCCTAAGACCCCCGCGCCAGCAGCACCTGATGCTGGCGCGCTGGCACTGCCCGCGACCGCAGCTCTGCCGGCTCCCGATGATCCCGGTTCGAAAGGATCCGCGTTTGACGACCTGACACACGGCCACATACCGCGGTCCTGAGCGATGCGCCTCAGGCTGCCGGCCGTTTGAGTGCCGCGATCATCATGGTGCCTGAGGCGGTCGCGATCAGCCTGCCATCCTCGCGCATGAGGGTGGCCTCGAGAAAACTGATCTGCCGTCCACGCTTGCGGACACTGGCTTCGCCAATATGACGGCCCACACCGGCCTGATTGAGATAGCTCACTTTCATTTCAAGCGTTGGCGCGATTTCTCCCCAGGCCAACACAAGTCCAGCGGCAACCGACAGGACATCATCCATGACACAGGCGATGGCGCCACCATGAACAGCACCAAACCGATTGAACTGGGCCTCGCCAAAG
>JAKAVI010000128.1 GCA_021817355.1 Pseudomonadota bacterium
CATGGGCTGCACCATCAGAACGCCCCCCGCCGGCCCCGTGATGAGCGCAAACAGCCCGGAGGCAATCTTGAGGATGAGCCACAGGGCGACAACAAAGCCGGCGCTGAGAATCAGCTTGCGGCACAGCAGACGCGCGCGCTCGAAATAGGCCCCATAGGGAGCCCTGATTCCGCCCTCCCCCATCCACACGCCCACCATGACCTGGCCACTGGCGACGACGACGATGGCGGCGGCCATAACCCCGGGGCTGGGCAGCAACCGGTAGACCGGAAAGGCTGCACCTGAGGCGGCTGGAGGGAGAAACAGGCGAAGCCGGTCCCATGCGCCCATGAGGGCGAGAATACCGGTGCAAAGTGCGGCCCACAGCCCGAGCGCCAGGTTCGGAATCTGCGCAAACCCGTCCACCAGCACCAGCGGCACCAGGAAGAGGGCCAGGACCAGGCCTGATACCAGTGGCGCTGCTGCCAGCGGAAACGCCCGGCCTTGCGCTGCACCGAGTACAAGCGCCAGCGCCAGCACCTGACCCGCGCCGATGAGAAGCTCACGCCGCGGTGGCAACGAGGAAGCTCTCTTCGCGGTCGGTGTCTCTGGTTGCGTCATTTGGGATGTCCCACACCACGCCTAAGGACAGTCTACTCTCGGTGCGCTCTGGTACGATATGGTGTACTGACAGAAGGGGCCAGCCCGCCCCGTGGTCACGGCCTCAGCCGAAGCGGTTGCGGGAATGGCCGTCCTGGCTATGATCCGCCGCGCCTGCAAACAGTCATGAGAGTTCCCATGCCCCTCGACGTGCCCGAAATCATCGAAGTCGACGCCACGCGCATTGCTTGTGACGGAGGCGGTGGCGCCCTCGGCCATCCGCGCGTCTTTCTCGAAATGGGCGATAAGAATTTTGTCGAATGCCCCTATTGCGACCGGCGGTTTGTGCTACGCGAAGGGGCCGAGGCGCATCATTGAACGGGCCTGCGGCGAAGGGCCAAAGCCCCCATGGCCATATCTATCTGGTCGACGGCTCGGGTTTTCTGTTTCGCGCCTATCATGCGCTGCCCCCCCTGACGCGCAAATCCGACGGCCTGCCCACTGGTGCAGTATCGGGTTACTGCAATATGTTGTGGAAGTTGCTGGAAGACATGCGCGATGGCGACCAGCCGACGCATGTTGCAGTCATCTTCGATGCGGCCAAACGGACTTTCCGCAACGATATCTATCCCGACTACAAGGCCCAGCGGCCGGAACCTCCGGACGATCTCATTCCACAGTTTGCACTGGTGCGCGAAGCCACCCGCGCGTTTGGCATTCCAAGTATCGAGCAGACCGGTTTTGAGGCCGATGATCTGATCGCCAGCTATGCCCGCCAGGCGCGCGAAGCGGGCATGCGGGTCACCATCGTCTCTTCCGACAAGGACCTGATGCAGCTCGTCGTCGACGGTGCGGTCGAGCTGTTTGATACGATGAAGAACAAGCGCATCGGCACCGCCGAGGTGCTGGAGCGGTTCGGGGTTCCACCCGCCAAGGTGGTGGAGGTGCAAGCCCTGGCTGGCGATGCCGTTGACAATGTCCCGGGCGTCAGAGGGATCGGTGTCAAGACGGCCGCCGAACTGATCAACGCCTATGGTGATCTGGAGAACCTGCTTGCCCATGCCGAGGAGATCAAGCAACCCAAACGTCGGCAAAACCTGATCGACGGCGCCGAGCTCGCACGGGTTTCGCGCAGGCTCGTGGCCCTCGACGACCATGTGGATCTGCCCGTACCGCTGGCGCAGATGCACGTGCATGAGCCTGAACCAACGCGGCTGATCGGCTTTTTGAAGGCCATGGAATTTGCGACGTTGACCCGGCGGGCAGCGACGCATTTTGGCATCCAGGATAGTGAGGCAACCCCGCCAGGTCCCGATCCGGCCGGCCAGCGTGCACAAAGTCCGGAGCCTGCATCTGTCGGGGATGACACCACACAGGGCCCGCTCATCTGCGCTGACCAGAACCCCGGAGGTAAGCCTGGTGCCGTGATGGACCGCGGCGCCCTCCTGCGCGCCATCTCTTACGAACACTATGAATGCGTGACGACGGCCGAGCGCCTCGCCTTTTGGCTCCGGCGGGCCTATGAGGCCGGGCGTGTCTGCGTTGACACGGAAACCACCTCGCTCGATCCGATGCAGGCATCCCTGTGTGGGGTATCCCTGTGTGTCGCGCCGGGCGAGGCCTGTTACATACCGTGCGGCCACAGCCATGCCGCGGGCCTTGACCTCGCGGCACAGGGCGCCATCCACCAGCTTCCAGAACACGCCGTGCTTGCCGCCCTCAAACCTTTGCTTGTCGATCCGGGCGTGCTCAAGATCGCGCAGAACATGAAATATGACTATCTGATCTTTGCCCGTCGCGGCCTTCATGTCACGCCGTTCGACGACACGATGCTGATGTCTTACGTGCTCGATTCCGCGCTGCACGGACATGGCATGGACGAATTGTCGGTCCTGCACCTGCAGCATACCCCCATCAGTTTCAAGGAGGTGACCGGTCGCGGCAAGGACAAGATCGGATTTGAGCAGGTGAGCCTTGAGAGTGCCACCCGCTACGCTGCTGAAGATGCCGA
>JAKAVI010000247.1 GCA_021817355.1 Pseudomonadota bacterium
GGCCCAGTACAGATAGTTGAAAGGGCAGGCCTCCTCTCCCAGCTTCTTGCTGACGTCATAGTGACAGCCCATGCAGGCGTTCGACATCCGCCGGATATAGGCGCCTGAAGCGGCATAGGGCTTTGAGGCCATGATGCCGCCATCGGCATAAAGTGCCATGCCATGCGTGTTGGGGAGCTCCACCCAGTCATAGGCGTCGGCATAGACGGCAAGATACCAGTCCTCGATTTCAGCCGGCGCAATGCCGGCGAGGAGAGCAAAATTGCCGGTCACCATCAGCCGCTGGATATGGTGGGAATAGGCATGCTTGCGGGTCTGCTCCACCGCCTCGGCGAGGCAGCGCATCCTGGTCGTCGCAGTCCAGTAGAAGGCCGGCAAAGGCCGCGTCGCGCCGAGTGCATTGCTCGTCGCGTAGTGGGGCATCTTGAGCCAGTAGACCCCGCGCACATATTCGCGCCAGCCCAGTACCTGGCGGATGAAGCCCTCCACCGCGGCCAGCGGGGCATGCCCCTTGCGATAGGCGTCTTCGGCGGCGGCACAGACCTCCCGGGCGGTCAGAAGACCAAGATTGAGGGCAGGGGCAAGGAGGCTGTGACAGAGAAAGGGAGCACCCATTGCCATCGCATCCTGGTATTCCCCGAAAAGGGGCAGGGCGATGGTGACAAAATCGGACAGCGCCGCTAACGCCTCGGCACGCGTCACCGGCCAGCCAAAGTCCTCGAGTTCGCCAAAGTTCGCCGCAAAGCGCGATGCAACAAGGGCCATTACGCTGCGCGTGATACTGTCCGGCTCAAAGCGCAGACGCGGTGGTGGACTGAAATTCCTGGGCAGGGGCTTGCGGTTCTCGGTGTCGAAATTAAAGCGACCGCCAGCCGGCTTGCTGCCATCCATCAGAATCCCGGTGCGCCGGCGCATTTCCTGGTAGAAGTGCTCCATGCGCAGGGTGCTGCGCCCCTTCGCCCAAAGGGCAAAGTCGGCGCGAGTGATGAAGAAGCGGTCATCACTGCGGATCTCGAGGGCGCAGGAAAGCTGCGCCGGCCAGGTTCGCATGATCGCATCAAGGCGCCATTCGCCAGCTTCGGTGACGATCACCCGCTCCGGATGGTAACGCTGGACAGCCCGCGCCAGCTCGCCTGCAAGGCTGTGGCTGTTCTGTGGTGCCTCGAGGGTCACATAGTCGACAGCGATGCCCTCGGCGCGGAGTGCGTCAGCGAAGTGGCGCATGGCCGCAAATGTCAGGGCGATCTTCTGGCGATGGTGCCGGACATAGCTGGCTTCTTCCATCACCTCGGCCATCAGGACCACATCAGAACGCGGATCAAGATCGGCAAGCGAGCTAAGGCCCCGACTGAGCTGGTCACCGAGAACAAGGCGCAACGTCTTCACGGGGAAAGGCCTGCGCCGAGCAGTGAGATCACCACGACGAGTGTCACCGGCAGGCGCAGGCGGCCATACCAGGCGGGCGCGGTGCCGTTGCGAATTGCGGTGTGGTCAAAGCCAAGAACAGCGACAAAGGCAAGTGCGAGCACGATGAAGCCGAGGCTCTCGGGCAGCAAGGTCGCACCCCAACCGACGAGCGCAGGAACGACGCCCGCAAGCAGGCTCGCCGATGGCTCGGTTGTGGCACTGGGCGCGAGCGCAAATCCCCAGTGGACTGCACCCATGAAGGAGAGGATCACGGCCGCATAGCTCATGAGGGCATCAAGGCTTTGCGCCTGCCACGGTGGTCCTGCGATGAGGGCGATGCTGGCAAGGCCGACAAAGGGAGCGGCGCCTGCGGCGGTCAGGCCCAGCGCCAGCGGCGGGATCTTGGTCTGCGGTTGACTCATCGGCTCATGCCTCCTTCCTGCTCCTGGTGCGACGGCAGCGTTCCGAACAATATCGTACGGCTTCCCAGTCGCGGGCCCATTTCCGGCGCCAGACAAACGGACGGCCGCAGATGCAGCAGAGCTTGTGTGGCAATTGCGATTTCTTGCGCAGAGGGGCCATCGTGGTCACCAGGGGATGGGTTCGCCGCGCCAGTCGAAAAAGGCCCCACTCTCGGCGGAAGAAAGCCGGTCGATCACGGCCATGAGATGAGCCGCGGCTTCCGCCGGGGTAAGGTGGCTTTGGGTGTTACGCGTGAATGGTGCCGACAAGGGCGTCGCGACTGTCCCTGGATGAAGCGCCACACACACGGCCTCGCGGCGGCTGCGGGCCAGTTCGATGGCGCCCGTATGCAGGATCTGGTTCAGCGCAGCCTTGGAGGCGCGATAGCTGAACCAGCCACCGAGGCGGTTGTCGCCAATGCTGCCCACCCGTGCGGACAGGGCGGCAAAAAGGCTTTTGCCGTCTTTGGGCAACAGCGGCAGCAGATGCTTAAGTGCCAAGGCGGGCCCGATGGCATTGACCGCAAAGGCATGAGCCATGACCTCCGCCCGGATTTCACGCACACCTCTTTCCGGTCCGCCGACTTGGTCCTGCAGCACCCCGGTGCTCACAAGTACCAGGCGGAGCGGCAGCGCTGTGGCACGGATACTGTCGGTAATCCCGCTCCAGTCTGCCTCGCAGGTGATATCGAGCGCAGGCACGCTGTCGCGGCCAAAAGC
>JAKAVI010000249.1 GCA_021817355.1 Pseudomonadota bacterium
CGGGCGTCCAAGCCCGGTCGGGTCCTCGTACAGACACACAGTCCTGACGATGGCGTTCTGCGCGCCGTAGCGGCGGCGGATCGCGATGTCTTTTACGATCAGGAGCGGCAACTGCGGCAGCGTACGCATGCCCCTCCCTTTGGCCGGCTGGCCGCACTCATCCTATCCGGCCCCGATGGCGATGCCGTCCGCGCGATCGGCAAACGCTTGGCGCAGGACGCACCAGCAGCGCGCGGAGTGAGAATCTGGGGACCGACGCCGGCGTTTTATCAAATATTGCGCGGTCGCACGCGCGAACGCCTTCTGGTGCAGGCGGAGCGGTCTGTCGATGTTCAGGCCTATCTGCGCCAATGGCTGGCGCCCTTCAAGCTGCCTGCCAGCGTGCGCCTGGTGATCGATATCGACCCGGTCAGCTTCTTCTAGTCACGCTGGTTGGGTGCGATCTCACGCACATCGACAAGATGGCCGGCAATTGCGGCTGCTGCGGCCATTGCCGGGCTCATCAGATGCGTCCGCCCACCCCGGCCCTGGCGACCCTCGAAATTGCGGTTTGAGGTCGAGGCGCAGCGTTCACCTGGGGCCAGACGATCAGCGTTCATGGCCAGACACATGGAGCAGCCTGGTTCGCGCCATTCAAATCCGGACTCTATAAAGATTTGGTCGAGCCCCTCTGCTTCAGCCTGCTCCTTCACCAGTCCGGAGCCAGGCACCACCATCGCCCCGACGTGAGGAGCGACCTTTTTGCCGCGCACGATCGCAGCTGCCGCACGCAAATCCTCGATGCGGCCATTGGTGCAGGAGCCGATAAAAACCCGGTCTATGCGGACCTTGTTCAGAGGCGTTCCCGGTGTCAGGTCCATATAGGCAAGAGCCCGCTCGATGCCGTTGCGCCGGTTGGCGTCGGCTTCTTTCAGGGGATCAGGGACCACGGCATCTATCGTCAGCCCCTGTTCGGGAGAAGTGCCCCAGGTCACCATCGGAGCCACCACCGCCGCATCAATTACGACTTCCTGATCGAACTGGGCGTCCGGATCGGATTTCAGGGTACGCCAATATTTAAGAGCCGCCTCATAGGCCGCCCCCTTGGGCGCACGGGGCCGGCCAGCGACATAGGCAAAGGTGGTTTCGTCAGGTGCAACCAGGCCCGCCCGGGCGCCGGCCTCGATGGTCATGTTGCACAAGCTCATGCGCCCTTCCATCGAAAGCGCACGCACGGCCTCGCCGGCATATTCGATGACATGCCCGGTCCCGCCGGCCGTGCCAATGCGGGCGATGATGGCGAGCGCAAGATCCTTGGCCGAAACGCCCTGAGCCAACCGGCCATTGACCGTCACCCGCATGTTCTTCGCCTTGGGCATGGCAAGTGTCTGGGTGGCAAGAACGTGCTCGACCTCCGAAGTACCGATTCCAAAGGCCAAGGCGCCAAAGGCGCCATGGGTTGAGGTGTGAGAGTCGCCGCAGACAATGGTAGTGCCCGGCAAGGTCCAGCCCTGCTCGGGACCGACGATATGGACAATGCCCTGGCGCACGTCGTTCATCGCCAGATATTCGATGCCGAAGGCGGCCGTATTCTCTTCCAGCGTACGGACCTGTAGCGCCGCTTCAGCATCGGCAATGGGTTGGTCACGATCCTTGGTCGGCACATTGTGATCGGCGACGGCAAGCGTCAGATCCGGCCGGCGCACCTTGCGCCCGGCATGGCGCAGCCCTTCAAAGGCCTGGGGGCTCGTGACCTCATGCACCAGGTGGCGGTCAATATAGATGATCGGCGACTCACCCTGCGGCGCAGCTACCAGATGGGCATCCCAGATCTTGTCATACAGCGTCTTGGCCATGTTTCACGTCTTATTTATGTGCAAAGTAGAAAACAGCGAGCATGATGAGAATGGTAACAAACTGCGCCAATACGCGCATGCGCATCAGCCGATTGGACCAGCTACGAGCCTTAGCACCCTCGACAAACAAGGTCGACAGCCCAAGGATCAGAATGACGACAACCACCGCCATCCCGATGCCGACAAAGATCAGACCGCTCACGTAACCTTCCTTCGCAGGCCAGCACAGAGAAGAGCCACCATCATCGACCGTGCGGCATGCCAGCGCGCTCCATGGTAGAATCGGCTAGGCGCTTTGACAAATGGGAGGTTAGAACCGCCGGTATGGACAAAATCCCCGCTGAACTCCTGGCGCGCGCTGAACAGGGAGATAGTGACGCCCAGATCGCCCTTGGCCGGCAGTTCGATGCGGCTGGCCAGGTAGCGCTGGCGCGTGGCTGGTTTGCGCGTGCGGCCAAGACCGGCCGGCGCGACGGGTTGCGTGAGCTTGCCACCAATCTTCTGATCCGCATGCCCATCGTCGAACGTGACGGCCTGGGCATGATGCAGGCTGCTGCCCGCGACGGCGATGCCTTGGCGGCCTATTACTGGGGCCTTCTGACCGCGGAGGCCCAATTTGCCGAGCGCTGGGAGGTCGGTATCGCCTGCCTTGGCGACGCAGCTGAGCGCGGGCTCGCCATTGCCCGGGAGGAACTGGAGCTTTTGGCGCCAGAGGGGATTGCCGGCTTTGCCGCCCCCGCCTTCGT
>JAKAVI010000416.1 GCA_021817355.1 Pseudomonadota bacterium
GTCAGCCCCGGCCAGCACGGCAAGCAGCGCCAACAACAGCACCTCGTCCAGCGGGTAAACCACCTTACCGCGCTGGCGCCGATCGGGCATTTCCTTGAAATGATTCAGGAAAACAACTGCTTCACCGAGCGCCGCCAGATCCGTCGTCGCCTCTTCCATCGCCAGTCTCCACCAATCGAATCAGTGGAACACCATGGATTCAGCTCATCACCTTGATGTCACGCGCCTTTTCACCCGATCGCCCTGGCGATCGCTATCAGCAATTCTAAATGGGGTTGGGGGTTACATCATCGATCGATTTGAGCGGCGATCTGAGGGGGAGGCTTTGAAGTGATGAGGGTATTTAAGAAGACGTCCCAGGACGGAAAGACAAGATAAGCGGTGATTGTGCGAAGGTGCTCAAAGAATCGTCGTCGTGTCTTTTTGGCCTGCCTGGCCCGGATCCATAAGGTGTCGATGGTGTCGCAGACGGTGTGAAAGGCGAAGGCCAGCAGGTTCATGGTGGCGAACATCATGGCAAGGTTCTGTTTGCCGTGCCCGAAATTATGTTCGAGGTGGTAGCCGTTATTTTTCAGGACGTTGAAGGTCTCATTCTCGACTTTCCATCGGGCTCTGGCGCAGTCGGCGATCGCGGCGACATTGGTTTTGTTGACTGGCAGATTGGTGACGAAGGCGCCCTGATAGGTGATCTTGCCCTTGGCGTCGGTGATGGTCAGTCCGATCCAGTTGACCAGAAGGGCCTCTTTGCCGTCCCGCAGGGGAACCTGGTTGAACCATTGCAAGTGATGCCGGCGCAGCTTGCCGCCCAGGACTTCACGGCGGGTGTGCTCCTCGGCGGTGGCCCCGGCGATGAAATCATAGAGGGCTTTGTGGGAGGCGGGCTTGGCGGTGAGCAGGAAGTCGCCACCGGCCTGGATCATGGCCTCGGCGATCGGCTGGCAGGCAAACAGATCATCGCCCAGATAGACGGGGCGCAGATGCTGCAGGCGCGTGCCGTGGGCGGCCAGCCAGCGCTTGACGGCGTTGCGTTCGCAGTCCTGCTTCTCGACGCCGTCCGGCCTGACGATGAACTCGGGCATCAAGGGCAAGACCCTGGCGTGACCGGGAGCCACCAGGCTGGCGGCCAACATGGAATGATAGCTCTCGACCTTGCCGTTTGAGCGCTTGCGGGTCTGGCAGTTGGGGCACCCCAGCTTCTGGGAACAGAAATACTCCGTGCCGTCCAGAGCGATCAGGCAGCGTTCACCCAGGCGTTGGAACGGCTCCAGGCCACCGTGGTCCTCCAATGTGGCCAGCGCCGCATCAAAGGCACCCTGCAGATACGAAGGATGCACCGGGTCGAGCATGGCGCGGATGTGGTTGTCGGTCGGGATCCTGGTCATGCCAAACAGGCTGTGACAGTTGGACGTCGCCTGGCGCTCTTCCAGCGCCCGCTGATACTCGAGGAAGGACTCCGACTGCATGAAAAACAACGAAAAGGCGGACATACCGATATCCGCCATCGAATAGACCCCTTCGCTCTTCCGCTTATCCGGGAAGGCGCCGCACAGGGCTTTCAGACCGGTCAGAAGGTGTTCGACAATCAGCACCCCAACCTTGAATCAGAACCCAGAGCCTCTGAAAACCAAAAAGATCACCGCCCGCCAAAATAATCATCCTGCAAGCCAGTCGCATTTAGAATCGCTGGATCGCTATGGACAAACTGGTGGCGCTACTGTTTAAATGCAACTCTTCAATTTTTGACTTGGCAACGAGCGATGCAGGGGACGACGATTTGCGCGCGCAGGGTGGCCGCCTCTCTCGTGGCGATCCTCTTAGCCCTTGTCTTGATCCCGTCCGCTTTCGCTTCTCCAATCCAGTCAATATCCTCGGCACACAGTCTATGCTGTCACCATCTATGCTGTAACCATCTTGCAAATAATGCAATGTGCAAGGCCTTCAAGACGCAGCAGGGTGATCGGCAGCTTCCGTGCAAGGGCATGTCGAGTTGCCTTGCCTTTTGCAATTGCGTTACCAACGCGGTATTGCCGTCAGGGCAATTCGCAATTTCGTTTGCGGTGTATCTCACGCCAGTGTGGCCGGCATCGGATTCAAGACCGAGCATCGTTATCCCGCCAGACGGTCCGCCGCCCAAGGCTTAGCAAAATGACTTCAGCCCCGTCCGCGAACCGTGGACGGTAGCTCGTGCGCGCGTCTGCCTCGCGTCGTCCCTGGTGGACGATTCGTGCGCCAACCGAATCGATGCGAGCGTGGCGTTTAGCTCCAACTACCCATTTCGATAATCCGCGCATCTCGAAGATGGCGGAAGGAGAACATCATGAACACTTTTACAAAGCTGCTGGCAATTACCAGCTTTGCGGTGGCGCTGGCGGGTTGCCAGACCCTTGCCTCGTCATCCGGCTACGAGTTTGAACAGGTCGGTCGGCTCACAGGGACGACCGTATCAGTCCGGCTGGTATATGCCGACGAAGCTCCCGTCGCTGGCGCGCAGCTTTATTCAGTGCGTTGGCGACATCTAGGGCCGAAAGCAACACCCAGCCAGAAATTGACGCCACTCCAAACAGATGCG
>JAKAVI010000424.1 GCA_021817355.1 Pseudomonadota bacterium
GTCATCACCTGGCTGATTTCGGCGATCTGGTCGAAGATGTTGAAGATGAGATGACGGGTGTTGGAATCCTGGCGCTTTTCGTTGTTGACGAAGCAGCGGATACCGAGATTGTGGGGATCCTTGATCTCATCGGCGGTGACGATGTAGGGGCCGAAGGGAGCATGGCTGTCAAAGCTCTTGCCCAGAATGAATTGCGGCGTCTTGAACTGCCAGTCGCGGGCACTGACATCATTGCCTGCGCAATAACCGAAGATCACAGAGGCGGCATCCTCCTTGCGTACATGGCGGCAGCGCTTGCCGATGACAAAGACCAGTTCGGCTTCGTAATCGACCTTGTGCGAGGCGCGCGGCAGCTGGATGGGGTCGAAGGGACCATTGACGGCATTGACGAGCTTGGAAAACCAGACCTGTTCCTTGGGCGGCTCCCGTCCGGTTTCGGCAATGTGGTCTGCGTAATTGAGGCCAATGGCGAGGATCTTGGAGGGGCGGGGCACGGGCGCAAGAAGATGCACGTCGGTGCTGCGCAGATGCGCCCGCGTGTTTCTGGCGATGTCATGAAGCCGGCCGGAAAGGTGCGGAAATTCCTCAATCAGTCCGATCATGGTCGCCGGCAGCTCGGGGGCTGCGCGTGACAGGTCAATCAATCCATCGTCGACGGCGATGGCGCAGTGCACCTTGCCATCACGTTCAAAGCTCGCAAGTTTCATGGGGTCCTCTCATTCTGCTTCTGTGGCCAATCGAACAGGCGTATGGCGCTAATGCAAGCGCCAAAGACAGCAGCACCGGCTGCCACTTCCAGGGCCACGATCTGTCCAGAATTTCCCAGCTCACCGAAGAATAAGGCCACGAGAGCGGCACCGGTGGTCTGTCCGAGCAGGCGGGCGGTTCCCAGCATGCCGGCAGCGCCGCCGGCGCGGGCACGCGGGGCATTGCCGATCATGGCGCGATTGTTGGGGGATTGAAAAAGACCAAAGCCGGCACCGCACAATGCCATGCGCCAGACGACGTCGGCGATGGCCGGATGGGCCGGCATGTCGGCCAATGCGGCAAGACCCATGGCAAATATGATGAGGCCGATGGCACTGAGCAGTCCGGCGGGGTAGATATCCGAAAGCTTGCCGGCGATGGGGGCGGCAAAGCCGGTAGCAACCGACCAGGGGGTGATCAGAAGACCGGTTGCGACCGCCGAAAAACCCAGTCGCGTCTGCAGCAGGAAGGGCAGCGACACCAATGCCAGCATCTGGGCGGTGAAGGATAGGATCGAGGTGCCGACCGAAAGGGCGATGATCGGCTGTTCGAGCAGGTCTACGGGCAGGAGGGGCGAGGCGAGTGCGAGCTGGCGGCGCACCAGGACCGTGGCGACGAGCCCGGTGAGCAGAAGTTCAGCGCCAAAGATCCAAAGCGCTTCACCATGGCCAAGGGCATCGATGCTGATCACAAAGAGCGCGAACATGGCGGCGCTGAGCACGGCGGAGCGGCTGTCAAAACGCTGCTGTGATCGAGGAGAATCGGGCAGTGTGCGTCCGGAGACGGCAAGCGCGATCAGGCCCAGCGGAATGTTGACGGCAAAGAGATAGGGCCAGCTGGCGATCGAAAGGATTGCCGCAGCAACCGTGGGTCCGAGGGCGGCGGCAACGGCAACTACGAGCGCATTGACGCCGATGCCGCGGCCCAGCTCGGCATGCGGCCAGGTAAAGCGCACGAGCGCGGTGTTGACGCTCATGATGCCAGCCGCACCAAAGCCTTGCAGGATACGGGCCAGCGCCAGCATCCAGAAACTCTGCGACAGGGCGCAGAGCAGCGAGGCAAGCGTGAAGAGGGCAAGGCCGGCGATAAAGACGCGCCGATAGGTGATGATCTCGCCCAGCGCCGCCAGGGGCAGCAAGGAAACCGCTATGGCGAGCTGATAACCATTGACGATCCAGATCGAGTTGGTGGCATTGGTGTTAAGGTCGCGGGCGATGGTCGGCAGCGCGACATTGGCGATGGCGCCGTCCATCACCGCCATGATGATGACGAGGCTAAGTGTGGCAATGGCCCAGTCGCGGCGTGGGCGAGGCAGACCGTCGGGAAATTCGGACATGGGAACGGGTGTTGGGGCGCGCAATAGAGCGGGACGGCGATTCTTGGGCCTATCTGTAGCGCCTGTTCGAGGAAATGACACCTGTTCACATCCGCCCCTGCGGCGCCTGCACCAAAATCCGTGCGCCTCACTGAGGAACCGGCGCGCTCCTGAGAAGTATGACCTGGGGCCTGTGGCCAGGACGGTATGGCCATGTCTCATGTGTCGGCCGCCTATGCTGAGGAGGGGATGCAAGTCCCGATGATGTTTTACCTGGGTTCTGGGGTGAAAGGGGGCAATCTCGGCGCTGCGGATCAAGCAGATGGGGGGCTATGAAGGTCGGGGGTCAGTCTGCCGGACCTTGCTGGCATGGCGCCCTCAGCCTGCGCGGTGACCTCGATCTGGGCCAGTCCTGATCCTGCAGCCGGCGATGTCGTGCTCATTGGCTTTGAGGGTGAACCAACCAAAGCGCGGCCGGAGGCGTTTTATCAGGTGGCGCCGC
>JAKAVI010000029.1 GCA_021817355.1 Pseudomonadota bacterium
CGTCGAACCCGACGAGATTGACCATGGCATTGGACGGCGCCTGTTCGGAGCGGCCTGCGAGCTGGCTCGAGCCCTCGGCGGCACCGTGCTGTCGATCTTGTCTGATCCCTATGCCGAAGCCTTCTACAAGCAGATGGGAGCAACACGCATTGGCGATGCGCCATCCGATGCGGTGCCCGACCGCATGCTTCCGCTGCTCGAATTTCCCCTCTGATGCGGCGCCGTCGCCGCCCTAAAAGCCAAGGTAGAGCGCTTTGAGCCGGGCTGAGAGATGATCGCAGGCGCGATCGCCTAATCCCTCACCTTCGCCATCCTGCTCGTATCACTGTCCAAGAGCGCCAGTAGGCTTTCAAGCAGGCGACCACATTCATGATCCCAAAGCCCAGTTACCTGCGCGGGACGAAACCGTCGCTGGAATGCAGCAATGGTCTTTTCGAGTGGCCAGTCAACAAAGGGCGGGATGCCATAACCGAAGCGTGCGAGCGCCGCATCGACGGCTCCGCGCAGATGACGGCTGGAGGTCTCAGGCCACAGCCCGATGCCGTAATCGGCGAGGTGTTTCCAGGGGAAGAATTCGCCCGGATCCTGTTTGCGCGCCGGAGCGACATCACTATGTCCGACCACGCGGTGTGCCTGGATCGGATGCCGGGTACGGATATCTGCAACCAGATCGATCAGCGCCTCGATCTGCGCATCGGCAAATGGGCGATAGCCGAATTCGTGTCCGGGATTGACGAGTTCAATACCGAGCGAGCAGCCATTGACGTTGTGGTCTCCGGCCCAGAAGGAGATGCCGGCATGCCAGGCCCTGCGCTCCTCCGGTACATGGGCGTAGATGGTGCCATCCTCATCGATCGTGTAGTGGGCACTAACCTTCGCGACAGGATCGCACAGACGTGCCAGCGCCTCGGCCGCAGTCTGCATTCCGGTATAATGGAGCACCAGAAGATCGGGGCTACGACCACCTGCTCGCTCGTCCTGGTTGGGTGAGGGGCGCTCGACAATGTGCATGTGCCCGTGCTCTCAGACAAAGATTTTGTAGGCGACGATCTCGCCATTGGCGCGCTTGAGCGAGAACTCGGCGCCCTTTTCGTGCTCATCGACCAGGGCCTCGAACAGACGCAGGGCATTGCGAATAACTTCGGCATAGGACGCAGCTTCGGTGCGTTCCTTCAAACGCTGCAACCGATCCATTGCCTGGGGTGGCATTTCAAGCTGAACGCGCGTCGTCGCACGTTCGGTATGGCTGCCATCAATGGCATCCGCCGCTGCACGCATGGCGTCCGCTGCGGTTTGATAACGTTTGCGGCGGGACTGCATCAGACCTCGGCTTAGAACCGGCTGGGCGGTGAGGGTGGCGGATAATAGCGCGCCTGGCCACGGCGTTGGTGTGCGATCCACAGGACTGCGGCCACGATTAGCCCAAAGAAGACCACAGGCAGCGCCGCAAGAAGCCGGATGAACCCGCTGAGCGCCAGCACGACCACGATGCCCAAAATGAGATAGGGCCGTACCAGACCAAAACCGCCATAGCCGATACGCCCGCCAGCGTAACCTTGAGGGCCCGTGGGCGGCAGATCATAAGGCGGCACACCAGGGCCTGCGCCATAATAACCAAAACCCCTTGCCTGTTCGGACCAGTATTGGGCCTGCCGGGCCCTGCGCTCAGCCCGAAACTGAGCCCGCGCCGCACGCCAGCGCGCCTTCGCGGCACGATGCGCGGCCTTGAAGGCGTACCATTCCCGGGCGTACCAGCCCCAATCCCTGTAGAAGTTTCCTGGTTCTGGTCCTTCTGGTCCCGCGCCCGGTGGCAGACGGTCGTCCATGGGAAAATCCTCGCCAACCCCGACCCCAAACCTGGTCATTCTGCGGCTCCTTACCTGGACGGGAGGGCTGTTTTGGCCACACCCTGCTTGATCCTGCTCAGATGGGGGCTCTGCGGTCCCAAATCAAATGCCAATCATCAAAATATCATCAATCGGGATCGCGTCAACAACGCTCAGGGGCTGCAAAGCCCCGCGCCAAGCACGCGTCGTGTCCTGGGCACCGGCCGATCCCACCACCGTGCCCTCTGAAGAGCCTGCTGCCACCACCGGGCCGCGGCCACGCCGTTTCGCATTCAGTTCCCGCAGGATCCTTGGCAAAAAGGAGCGCGGCAGCCCCCTTTGTTCGAGGAGCGAAGCGCTCCAGCATGTCATCTAAGCCGAAATGGCGTCCACGCCGCCGCCACTCTCGCCCACGGGTGCAGGTGAGCCCAGCTGGCGCTGCTCCGCGCCAGCTGGGATAGAAAAATGTACCAAACCAAAAGACCCGACGTGTTGGTCGGTGCGCTCAAGCTCCGCTCAGGAAAGGCTTTGAAGCGCCGAAAAGAGCGCGGCATGCTCCGAACCTGCCCGATAAAAGACGGGCGGCTGACCAAAGGGCGCAGCAACGCTGACGGCCTGGCCACCCGCATGGGTTTCGCCACTCCAGACGTGAACCCAATTGGCACCGGCCGGCAGATAGGTTGACCAGTTTGTCCGCCCTTCTTCGATGACCGGCGCTACAAGCAGGTCAGGTCCGT
>JAKAVI010000230.1 GCA_021817355.1 Pseudomonadota bacterium
CGCCGCCATCTCCACCACCGTCACCACCACCACCGCCGCCATTATTATTATTGACCGCGAGCGCGGGAGCCGTCATCACAACTGAGCTGACGAGCACGGCACCAGCGATCCCTGCCGCCTTCAGCAGGTTTCTCCGACAGCGGTCAATTTTCATGTCGTCAGGCACACTTATCTCCAGTCTGAGGCGATTATTATCCTATTTTGCCCTCTACAAGACAATAGAAGTTGCTAACTTCGTCTTACACCGAACCGTTACTCGACTGCTGCGGCCCATGACCTGGCGGGCTCTTCGTCCTTAAACAGCTGACGCCGCACAATTTTCTGATGTTAACCATCCTCGCAGGCGGCTTCGCCGATGATCTGCCCGGCAACCTTATCCCCTTGTACCCTCAAGCTACCTGTACCCTTAAGCCGCCCAAAATGATCACGACCAGACGTCGCGTTTGCGCTCATGTGCCCCTTCGCCGCCGCCGGCGTGGTGCCCGTCATTCCTCAGATCCGGACACGCCTTCCCTCGCAGCAGCAGCAGCTGCTGCGCATTATCCCGAGCCTCCAGCCGGGCGGCACTGGCAATCCGGCCCGGTCGTAAGGCCCCCGGCAGGTTCTGAGGAGCCACGACGCCCGCGCGTCCGGCCTGCTCAATCGCGTCTCAGGCGGCAACGCCGTCGCCAGGGCGGACAAAGGGACTCAATTTTCGTGGTTCCACCCTGGGGTCGCAGGCCGCGAGCGGGCTTTTTCCCAACCCCAATCCGGACAGCTCTGGCTTCCATGCGCCAGGCGATGGTGTCCCTTCCCCATTCCACCATCCAGCCCGATCTTGGTATCAGCTGGCTCAAGGATGGCTGGAATGTCAGCGTCAGCACGCACTATGCCGTGAACATGAAAAACACCAAACCGACTACCAGTCCGGCGATGAGTTCATGGTCGATTACACACTCACCAAGGACATCGGCAAATGGACCGTAGGCCTTGGCGGCTATTCCGAGAACCAGCTCTCGAGCGGTACCGGCGCAGCAGCATGTGCCAACAATGGCGGGTGCCAAGTTGCCATCTACGGCATTGGCCCTCTCATCGGGTATAATTTTGGTGGCGCGATCGGCATGGTCGAATACAACGCCGCCTTCGCGAACAAGAACGATGCTGGCGGCAACGTGCTCAATGTCCGCCTGGTAATTCCGTTCTGAGCTTCACCTCAAGCGGGTGAGGGAGCCGTCGCCGGCCTCCGCCGGCGACGGCGTTGTCCATTGGAGCGGGCACAGGCTGAAGCTCAGATCGCCCCACAAACGCCAACCGCCACACTGCGCATGGCCCTGCGGCGGTCAGGATGGCCTGGCGTTGCGAATTATTTCTGCGCGTTCTTGACAAGATCACTGACCACGGCCGGGTCGGCGAGGGTCGAGGTGTCTCCAAGATTGGTGGTGTCGCCTTCGGCGATCTTCCTGAGCAGGCGGCGCATGATCTTGCCCGACCGCGTCTTGGGCAGCGCCGGTGCAAACTGAATCACTTCCGGTCGGGCGATGGGAGACAGATGACCTGATACCCATTTCTTGAGTTCGTCCGCCAGTGCAGCCGAGGGCTGTTCACCAGCGATCAGCGTGACATAGGCATAAATGCCCTGGCCCTTGATGTCGTGGGAAAATCCCACCACCGCAGCTTCGGCCACCTTGTGATGGGCAACGAGAGCTGATTCCACCTCAGCTGTTCCCAGACGATGGCCCGAGACATTGATCACATCGTCAACCCGTCCGGTAATCCAGTAGTAGCCGTCGGCATCTCTGCGGCAGCCATCGCCGGTGAAGTACTTGCCTGGATAGGTCTTGAAATAGGTGTCGGCGAAGCGCTGGTGGTCGCCATAAACCGTACGCATCTGCCCGGGCCAGGAGCGGGTGAGGACCAGATTGCCGGTAGCGGCGCCTTCCAGCACCTTGCCTTCGGCATCAACGAGTTCAGGCACGATACCGAACAGGGGTTTGGTAGCGGAGCCAGGCTTGAGGTCGGTGGCCCCGGGCAGGGGCGAGATCAGGATGCCACCGGTTTCGGTCTGCCACCAGGTGTCGACAATCGGGCAGCGCGCGTCGCCAACGACACGATGGTACCACAGCCAGGCTTCCGGATTGATCGGCTCGCCGACACTGCCCAGAAGACGCAAGGAGGCGCGGCTCGCCTTCTTTACCGGACCTTCGCCCTCGCGCATCAGGGCGCGGATGGCGGTGGGTGCGGTGTAGAAGATATTGACCTTGTGCTTGTCCACCACCTCCCAGAAGCGCGAGGCGCTCGGGTAATTGGGCACGCCCTCGAACATCAGCGTGACGGCGCCATTGGCCAGGGGGCCGTAGACGATGTAGCTGTGGCCGGTGACCCAGCCCACATCAGCCGTGCACCAGTAGACATCACCATCGTGGTAGTCGAAGACGATCTCGTGGGTGAAGGCGGAATAAAGCAGATAGCCCGCCGAGGTGTGCAACACGCCCTTGGGTTTTCCCGTCGAGCCGGAGGTGTAAAGGATGAAGAGCGGATCTTCGGCGCTCATTTCCTCTGGGGGGCAATCCGCCGCGACCTTTGCCATCTCCTCGTGCAGCCAGACATCGCGGCCCTGACGCATCATTACCTTGGCACCTGTGCGCTTGACCACGATCACTGTCTTGACCTCCGGACACTGGGTCAGGGCAATGTCGGTGTTGGCTTTGAGAGCGACGGGCTTGCCGCCACGCAGGCCTTCGTCAGAGGTGATCACCACCGTGGAGGCACAGTCGAGAACACGCCCGGCCAGGCTGTCGGGCGAGAAGCCGGCAAACACCACCGAGTGGACCGCGCCAATACGGGCGCAGGCCAGCATGGCATAGGCGGCTTCAGGGATCATCGGCAAGTAGATGGTGACGCGATCACCCTTCTTTACGCCCTTGGCCTTCAGCACATTGGCGAAGCGGCAGACTTCGGCATAAAGCTCGCGGTAAGTGATGGCGCGGGATACGGACGGATCATCGCCCTCCCAGAGGATTGCAGTCTGATCGGCGCGGCTCGAAAGATGACGGTCGATGCAGTTGGCGCTGACGTTCAGCGTGCCGTCCTCAAACCATTTGATAAAGAGATTGTCCGGGCGGTAGGAGACATTCATCACCTTGGTGAAGGGCTTGATCCAGGCAAGCCGGCGGCGCGCCTCCTCACCCCAGAACCCCTCCGGATCCGCCACTGACCGCGCATACATCTCCTCATATCGCGCCGGATTGATCCTGGCGCGCGCCCGCCATTCAGCAGAGACCGAAATCAGTTCTTCACTCATCGACACTTCCTCTCAATCGTACATGGAAAATCAGGACGAGCAGCATATCGCAATCATGCGATCGGCCCGAATCGGGCCCGCCGCCGTCAGCGCGGTGCCTTACGCGATGGCTGCGGCCCGCTGCGCAGCAGGGTGGACGGCCCTAGTGCCGATGGAGCATGGGACAGATGCATGGTTCAGCTCTCCTCCGGGTTATGGCGGGGGTGTTATTTGCATTCTTCCGCCTGACAGGGCACCGCTTTGCACATAGGCTCCCTGTTCGGGGGGAGATTAGCAGCAGAGGTCACGCCCCTCCAGACGATCACCGCCGTCTTCCATGCGAGCGCGGGCCAGGGCCAGCTGCGCCGCATCTTCGCCGACAAAGCGGGCGATCACAGCCTGAAGCCGCATGACCGCCTCGTCGCGCACCGCCCAGCCTTCGGCATCAACGCTGACCTCCTCGACAAAGGCGCGAGCCTGAGCACGGTCCACCGCCCGTGGCGTCGTCAGCAGCGAAACCCCGATGAAGGCAAGTGTGTTGAGACCAAGGCTGAGGAGCGCGCCACCCTTCAGGGCATCAAGGCCGAGGTCGTGGCGAAAGCCAGCCGCCACCACCATGCTATAGCCATCTCCTGCGCCCAGTAACGCCGGAATCGCGAGCAGCACCAGCCAGATGCCAAAGCCACACAGGATACCGGCCAGCGCCCCCGTGGAATGGGCCCGCCACCATACCACCGCACCCAGGAGCGCCGGCGCAAGCTGTGCCGTGGCAACAAAACACAGCAGACCGATCGAGGCCAGCGCTTCGCGGCGCGCGAAGCTGAAGGCGCACCGGCCAGCAACCACCAGGATGATGACAATCGACCACCGCCGCGCACCGATGATGAGGAGCTGCAGATCCTCGCTGCCACCCTGGGCCAGACGATGGCGCGTCAGCCATGGCAATATGAACTGGTTCGATGCCATCACTGACAGCGCCACCGTCTCGACCACGACCATCGCCGTCGCCGCCGAAAATCCCCCGATGAATACAAAGTCGGTGAGCAGATGTGCACCTGCAGCGTGTGGTAAGGCGAGTACAAAGAGATCCGGGTCATGAACCGAGTTGCCAGCCAGACTGAGGCCGGCGGTGGCGATCGGAACAACGGCGATGCAGGTCAACAGCAGATAAAGCGGGAGCATCCACCTCGCTCAGCCCATATCGCGCGGGTCCTCAAGCTCGACAAAGCCCATGTAGAACTGGCGCGGAAGGCAGATGAACACCGCCGCCGACAGGAGACTCTGCGTAAAGAATGCAACGCTCGGGACCGGTGGCTGGCTGTGCGGCGGAACCAGACTTAGACCATGTGGCATGGTACGCAGAAACAGCAGCAGCAGCAGCACGGCAAAGGCGCCCGCGGAAATCAACGCGGTCAGCTTGACGATCGATTCCACTGCGATGGCGCGAACCAGCCCGGGATTATGCTCGGTAAGGCCCACCCGCCGTGCACCAAACAGCATGGCAAAGCCGGCAAGCGCTGCGGCAAACGCAAAAGTGGTGACGGCACCGGTAGCGCTAACGCTTCCACCGAGCAACTTCACCGCCATCGTGATCGAACGAAGTTGCAGGGCGATGTAAGGCAGCGCGCCCAGAATGGCGACGGCTGCAACCACCGCCCCGACCAGTGGCCTTTTGCCGTAACGCGCCGCAAGAAAATCGGCAACCGAACCGGTGTTTTCGCGCTTGGCAGCGACTGCGATCCGCCGCCAGAGCGGAAAGAGCAGCGTCAGCACCAGGGATGGTCCGATGTAGATCGGCAGATAGTTCCAGCCTGAGCGCGCAGCGGTGCCCACTGCGCCGAAATAAGTCCATGAGGTGCAATAGACCGCCAGCGACAGCCCGTAGACAAGAGCCCTGCTCCGGGGCGGACAGGCTCCGCGATTGCGCTCGGAAAGCCAGGCCACGGCAAAGAGCAAGGCCATATAGGCGCCGACGAGCGTCAGGAGCTTGAGATCGATCAGGTGCATGTTGTGTTCACACCCGCAAGGCTGAGACCTCGTAACGCCCGTGGGCGGCAGGGCCCGACAATGAAGATCACATCGCAGTGCAATATCGACTCCCCACAATCCAGAAGCCATGACGATGGTAACAGGACGTGGATGCAGAAGGAGTTTAAGGCGGATGTCCGCCAGCAGATCAAGGTCAGCATGGGCGGCGCCAGGAATGTCGCTGACGCGAACTGATTGGGGTAGTCAAGTACAAGTCCGCTGCGGTTTGGGGAGGCACCAGTTGATCACGACAGGAAGGAGAGGGCCATCGCCGGCATGCGCATCAGGCGCAGGGGCTGACGAGAAAGGACCCTTTGACCCCTGTCAAACCCGAAGCTCGCCGCGTCCTGCTATCGTGGCTGCCCCAAGGCAGCATGACGGCACCGATCAGGAGGCGTGACGGGGGCAGATGGCTACGCGCACGCAGACTGAGGGCCTGACCAGTCACGAGGCTGAAGCACGTCTGAGAGCCCACGGCCCCAATTCCCTGCCCGATCCGGATCACCGCGACTTTGGCCGCATCGCATGGGAGGTCGTACGCCAGCCGATGTTCGCACTGCTGCTCGCAGGTGGTGCGATATACATCCTCCTTGGTGAGGCCTTGGACGCCCTTGCCCTTGGGGCCTTCGCCACCCTGGCGGTTTCGATCAGCATCGTGCAGGAAATGCGCAGCGAACACGTCCTCGAATCGCTGCGTGATCTGGCCAGCCCTCGCGCCCTCGTCATGCGCGATGGCGTACGCAAACGCATTGCAGGACGTGATGTGGTTCCTGGTGACGTGATCATCCTGACCGAGGGAGACCGTGTTCCGGCGGATGCAGTTCTTTTCGACGGTTATGACGTGCTGGCGGACGAGTCGCTCCTGACCGGTGAAGCACTGCCGGTACGCAAAAAGCCAGCAGAAGAGGATCCGGGCTGGGGTCCTGCCGGTGGCGAAGACCTGGCTTTTGTTTTTTCAGGGACATTGATTGTACGTGGCACCGGGCTTGCGCGGGTGGTCGCCACCGGGCTGCACTCGGAAATGGGCAAGATCGGCCAGGCCCTGCACAGTATCCGCCTGGAAGAGCCGAGGCTGCAGGCACAATTGAGCTGGCTTGTGCAGGATTTCGGCATTGTCGGCCTCGTCATCACCGCCGCAACAGTTATCCTCTTTGGCGCCCTTCGTGGCTCCTGGCTGCACGCCTTCCTGGGCGGCATCGCGATCGGCATGTCGGCCCTGCCCCAGGAGATTCCTCTCGTCGTCGCTGTGTTCATGGCAATGGGCGCCTGGCGGATTTCGCGCGCCCATGTGCTCACCCGACGCGCCGCCGCAATCGAAGCCCTCGGCTCGGCGACAGTGCTTTGCACCGACAAGACCGGAACCCTGACTGAAAACCGCATGCGCGTGGAACACATCATCTGTGCTGGCCGTATCTGGCATCTGAGCGATGGCGTTCCGACGGAGACCCCGGCGGTAACAGTTCTCCATAGTGCCTTTGGCGCCAGCGCTGGCATTGCCACCGATCCGATGGATCGGGCCATCCATGAGATCGCCACTCACTTCGCCTGGCGCCCGGCAGGGGCCATCGTACACAGTTACGGGCTGCGTCCGGATCTTTTTGCCACCACCAATCTGTGGGGCAGCCTGCAGCAGCCAGCCGTACAGGCCTATGCCAAGGGGGCTCCCGAGGCCATCGCGGATCTCTGTCATCTGCCCGAGACAGAACGGCGTCAGATGCTGGCCGAGGTCGATGGCATGGCCGCTCGGGGGGTACGCGTACTTGGCGTCGCCGCAGCTGAAGCTGCAATTTCCGGGAGCAGCTATCCTGGCTCACCCCACGACATTGAGTTCAGATATCTCGGCCTCATCGGCTTTGTCGATCCACTGCGGCCGACCGTCGTCGGCGCCGTCAGGGAATGTCAGGCCGCCGGGATAAGGGTGATCATGATCACCGGCGACTATCCGGCGACCGCAAGCGCGATTGCACGCGAAGCCGGGATCGATGCTGTCAGGACGCTCACGGGCGATGACCTCGAGACGATGGACGCGGACACGCTTGCCGATGCCATCAAGACGACGAGCGTCTTCGCCCGCATCCGCCCACGCCAGAAGCTAAAGCTGGTCGAGGCCCTGAAAGGCAATGGTGAAATTGTCGCCATGACCGGAGATGGCGTCAACGATGCCCCTGCCATGAAGGCGGCACACATAGGCATTGCGATGGGTGGGCGGGGGACTGACGTTGCCCGCGAGGCCAGCGCACTGGTCCTGCTCGACGATGACTTTGCCTCAATTGTGGCAACCATCAGACTGGGACGGCGCATCTACGACAATCTGCGCAAGGCCATCCAGTACGTCGTTGCCGTCCATATTCCGATTGCCGGTCTGGCCATAATCCCACTTCTATTCGGTCTGCCCCTTGTCCTCATGCCGATCCAGATCGCGCTTCTGGAAATGGTGATCGACCCGACCTGCTCCATCGTCTTCGAATACGAAGCCGAGGAAGCCGACGTGATGCGGCGGTCTCCGCGTAATCCCGATGCGCCCATACTTTCTTCGGCCGTCCTCAAATGGGCACTGACCCAGGGCCTCATGGCACTTTTGGTCGTCTGCGTCTCCCTCATGATCGCCACCCGCGAACGCTTTGCGGCCAACGATATGCGGGCATTGGTGTTTTCCACCCTCGTGCTCACGAATGTCGGGCTGATCTTCGTCAACCGCTCCTTCCAGGCCTCGCTCAAAGGAGTTTTCCTTAGGCCAAATCCCGCACTCTGGCTGCTCATGGGTGTAGTCGGGGCGGTACTCGGCGCCGCACTCTACTGGCCGCCACTTCAGGACTTGTTCCGCTTCGGACCGCTGCACTGGAACGACCTGATGATCTGCACAGGCGCGGTGATTGTACTCATCGCCTTGCTCGAGATCGGCAGGAAGCTGGCCGGGGGAACGGTGGACGGCATTCGCTGAAGGGGCGCATTGCGAATACCGCACCTGACTTGCTCTTCATCCCGACGGGCGGAGTTTGCGCTAAGACGCATCCTGTGGCCCTGAGGCTGATTCGTGCTCCATCGGGCCCCCTGGTTGGGTGCTCCGATCAGCATGACCCGACAATACATCCTGCTACAGCGCACGCAGGGCCAAACTTCATGTCGGCGGAAGCAGCGTCTCTATCGCCTGTCTCCGGTCTGAACGCCGGAGACAGGCGCTGAACTGCGGTCAGAAAAAACATAGCCCGGACCGGCAGCCCTGCGCCCGTCACCATCCCTCTTGTCAGCTCTGCACTTTCTTGACGGAAAACGGATGTTCTGCGCGTTACCAGCAGGTATAGCCGCCATCGGCGAGGACGACACTACCGGTCAAAAGGCTCGCCGCGTCGCTGGCCAGGAACAGGATCACCGCGGCGACCTCTTCGGGTTCTCCAAGCCGGGCCATTGGCGTCCCGTCGATCCAGCGCCGATACATCTCGCTCGCTTTATCCGCAAAGGCATTGAGAGGCGTGGCGATATAGGTGGGAGCGACCGCGTTGACCCGCACCCCTCGTGCGGCCCATTCGGCCGCAAGCGAGCGGGTCAACTGGTGCACGGCTGCCTTTGAGGCGTTGTAGTAGCTCTGGGCCTGAGGTCGATTGACGATGAAGCCGCTCATCGAGCCGACATTGACGATTGCACCATGTCCCTGGGCGAGCATGTGGCGGCCAAAGGCGCGGGAGCACCAGAAGGTTCCATTGAGATTGACATCGAGGACGTTGAGCCAGTGTTCATCGGCAACGTCTTCAGCCGGCGTCTGACTGCGGGCTATACCCGCATTGTTGACGAGAATATCGACGCCGCCATGGGTTTGCACAAGCGCGTCCGCCACAGACGTCACCCGTTTTGAGTCCGTAACGTCCATGATAACGCCTTCGACCCTGCAGCCTTTGGCGGCAAGGCGCTGGCAGGCCTCGGCGATTTCCTGCTCGCCCAAATCGGCAATCGTGACCCTGGCACCAGCCTCGGCAAGCGCCTGTGCAGTTGCAAAGCCGATACCCTTTGCTCCACCGGTGACAATGGCATTACGCCCATCGAGCCGGAACTTCTCGAGATACATGCTCATACCTTCAGCTGTGCGGCAGGAAACTCGCCTTCGGAAAAGGACGCACGCTCTTCGAGCCGATAGACTTGACGACTGTCAGCCTTGAACTCCGGCCATGGCAAGCTGCCATCACGGGCGAAGCGTGCCCACAACGCGTGGACGTGATCGGCAAGATCCTGGGGTGCGGCCTCGCCAACCAGTCCCTCAGAACCGCTGCATGTTGCCAACGTGTCGAATACGAATGGCAGCTCGAGCGCGTGACAGGCTCCAAGCCGACCCTGAAAGGCTGGCGACCTCCAGCCAAACTCATAGACATGGGTGCGTCCACGATGTGCGAGGGCAAAGTCCCGCACTGGTTGACGGAAGACAAGATCACTCATCGCTTCGGTCAGCACCGTACCGGCCCGCTTGCCCTTACCCAAACCGTAGAGGCTGAGTGCCTCTTGCGCCCTGGGATAGACCTTTGCCAGGAGCAGGGTAACCAGAGCCGGATCATCGACGTCGCTGATCCCCGGCGGCACAAAGTAGATGTTCATTTCCTCGAGATTGCTGCCGATCAGCAGATCGACCTCGGCGCCAGCTCCAGCGGCGAGCGCCGCCTGCGAGGTTACCGGGATCACGTCATCGCCAAGAAGCGGCAGGAATTTACTGAGGCCAAAGGCCGGATCGACGCCGTTGGCCTCGCGCATGTCTTCGATGACACCAGGCTGTGAGATCGCGTCGACGGCCCGCGCGCAGGCCTCAAAGCTGACGCGGGCAAAACCCTCGCGGGTGGCCGGCATGCCCAGGATCTCTGCCAATTTGGCGCTGACCCGCTCCATGCAGGCGCGGCTGTGTAGCATCCCACCATGACCGCTCTGGATGATCGCGCGGCGGAACAGTGCGGTGGCGCGCGGGGAGCCGAGCAGATTGGCGATCGACATGGCGCCGGCCGATTCACCGAATACTGTAACATTGGCGGCATCACCGCCGAAGGCAGCAATATGGGCTTTGACCCACTCGAGCGCGGCGATCTGATCGCGCAGTCCGAGATTGGTGTCGGCCCCGGCGAGCGGCAGGAAGCCGTCGATGCCCATGCGGTAGTTGAGGGTGACGCAGACAATACCGTCGCGGGCAAAATTGCTGCCATCATAAGCCGGTGCATCTCCGGTGCCGGCGACGAAGGCCCCGCCGTGGATGAAGACCATCACCGGAGCCCTACCCTTGGGATCGGGCGTCCAGATGTTGAGGCAGAGGTAGTCATCACCCGCCCGCCAGCCCTCTCCGATGAAGCCGGTCGCATCAAGACCAGGAAACGTACGACTGATTTGCGGCGCATTTGGTCCCTTACGGGTCGCGTCACGCTCACCCAACCAGGCCCCGGCCGGCTCGGGCGCGCAAAAGCGCCGCGGGCCGACAGGCGCTGCGGCATAGGGAATGCCGTAAAAGCGGTAAATCCCGCGGTCCGTGACTCCGCGCAAACGGCCCTGTGCACAATCGAGCAAGAAATCGGCCATCGTCTTCTCCTTCAGGATGGGCGCCGCAATTGCCGTTGAAACTCAGCATGGCGCGCGCGGTCGAGCTGGTAGCGGGCAAAGCTGATCAAAGACACCGCGGTGATCAATGCGGCGAACGGACCATAGGCGATACCCAGGGCACCCAGTATGTGGGGCGCGATCGCAACCCTGTGTCCAGCCGCCAACTCCTGGCTGGGGAAGGCGATCAGCTGAAGCAGCATACCGGAAATCAGCGAACCCAGTCCGATCGCGGCCTTCGACGCGAAGCTGAGGCTGGCGAAATAAAGTCCCTCCCGCCGGGCCGCGAAGATAACCTCATGTTCATCGACCGCATCGGCCATGGCCGACTGGAAGGCGATCGTGGCGAGGGTGGTGGCGCCGCCGATCACGGAGGCGCCCAGCAGCAGAGCCAGGCGAGCCTCTTCTGTCTGTACTGCAAAGACGTTGAGCTGGGCCAGAAGGACGGGCAGGGCCTCGGCCAGAGATATGGCCGCGACGCAGCCGAGCACGAGGCTGCGCTTTTCGGTCCGGCCGATCAGATAGAATGCCAGCGGCAACGCGGCGATGAGCCCCGCCACCGTGGCAAAGGACAGCGTCTGGATCTGCGCCGCGGTCAGATGCCAAAAATAAGTATTGGCGTGAAGGCTGAGCGTCAGCCATACCCCCTGCCCGACGAAGAAAAAGAGGATGCCGGTAAACAACAGGCGAAAGGAGGGATTGCGGAACACTTCCCCCAGCTGATCGAGAAAGCGCGTACCCCCGCGCGACGGCCCATGCCCCGGCCTCCCGGTGCGAACGTGGCGGGCGGAAAAGATCGCCACTGTCCCGGTCGCAAGCACGATGACACCACAGCTGAAGCCCAAAGGGTCGTAGCCGGCGCGACTCATCACACCATTGCTCCCACCGAGAAACACCTGAAAGCCAAGAACGTAACCGATGAGGGTGATGGCGATGCCAAATATCGTCCGGAAAGCAACGACACTCGAGCGTTCGTCATAATCGTTGGAGAGTTCAGCGCCGAGCCCCATAAAGGGAATGATGAAACCCGAGAGGCCAACACGCAGGGCCACCAGCAGCAGCAGCACGTAGAGGAAGAGCTCCATGCCCGGATGCCAATGCGGCAGCGAGAAGAGAAGCCCCAAGGTCAGGGCGATCGGAAGAAGACTTGCGGCCATCACCGGAAGCCGCCGTCCGAAGCGCGTCGTGAGCCCGTCCGAGAATGCCCCGATCACCGGATCGGCGATGGCATCGACCCCCAGCGCCAGAAACAGCGCCAGTCCCGTCATGCTTCCCGAAAGCCCGCACACATTGGTCAGATAGAAGAACAGAAAGGTGTTGAGCAGCACATTGGCAAGGCTCTCGACACATTGGCCGGTGCCATAGGCGGCCTTGAATGCCACCCCGAGGTGATCCTTGCCACCCTGGGCGACAACTCGTCCGCCTGCCGTCAATTCCACCTCAGCCGTCACGGAAGATCTTGCCCGGATTGAAAATGTTCTTGGGATCAAGCGCACGCTTGATGTGCCGCATGACCTCGACGGCTCCTGGCAATTCACGGGCCAGCCAGTCGATCTTGCCGAGGCCGATGCCGTGTTCCCCGGTTGAGGTTCCGTCCATCAGCAGGGCGCGTTCGATGAGCCGGTCATTGAGGCGCTGAACTTCGGCAAATTCCTCGGGTCTGTGCGGATCGATGACGAAGATGACGTGAAAATTGCCATCACCGACGTGGCCGACGATCGTCGCGGGAATGCTGGCGCTCGTCAGATCAAGCTTGGTCTGGGCGATGCAGTCGGCAAGCCGTCCGATGGGAACACATACATCCGTGGCCCAGCCGACGGCGCCAGGCCTGAGACCAACGGACGCGTAGAAGGCATCGTGCCGGGCCTTCCATAGTTTGGAACGCTCCTCAGTTCGCGTCGCCCAGCTGAAATCGCCGCCGCCATTGGCGCGGGCGATTTCACCCACGATCTGCGACTGCTCCTGCACTCCTGCCTGGCTCCCGTGAAACTCGAAGAACAGCGTTGTCACTTCGGGATAGGAGAGCTTGGACCAACGATTGACGGCGCGCATCTGGGCATCGTCAAGGAGTTCGACACGGGCCACTGGAATTCCAAGCTGGATGGTCTGCACTACGGTATGGACGGCGCCTTCCAGAGTGGCAAAGCCGCACACTGCCGCGGCAATGGCTTCCGGAATGCCGCGCAGGCGCAAGGTGATTTCGGTAATGACCCCGAGCGTTCCCTCCGAACCCACATAAAGCCGGGTCAGGTCATAGCCTGCCGCCGACTTACGCGCTCGCCGC
>JAKAVI010000151.1 GCA_021817355.1 Pseudomonadota bacterium
CTGAGCGCCCGCCTCACTCTTTGAGTCCCGGTATCGGCGATGCCTCGAGCGGTTCGACCTCTACGATGCCGCGTCCGACATAGCTCCTCGAGCGACTGTAAAAAATGTAAACCAGCAGGCCGATCGCGCCCCAGCCTGGCAAGACAAGGATCGCTACCAGGGGCAGCTTGATGTAAAGCCCGATGCAGCCAAGAACGGCCAAAGGCGCGACCAGCCACAGCATGGGCGTCCGGAAAGGGCGATGCCGATTGGGATCCTTGACGCGCAGCACCAGCACGGAGACCGCAACCATCGCAAATGCAAACAGGGTGCCCGAATTGGAATAATCAGCCAGGGTACCCACCGGCAGGAACGCAGCCATTAAAATCACCACCACGCCGGTCAGCAGGGTTACCACATGCGGCGTCTTGAAGCGCGGATGCACCGAGGCCAGAACCGGCGGCAGCAGGCCATCACGGGCCATCACGAAAAAGATCCGGGTCTGCCCGAAGATCATCATCAGCACCACCGACGGCAAGGCGATGAACGCAGCCAGTCCGAGGAGGTTGCCAACACCGACATCACCGATCACCCGCAGCACATGCGCCAGAGCCTCGTGACTGCAGGCCAGTGGCTGTACTGCGCCTCCGGCAACAATCTGCTGGCAGCGCTGGGCGAGCTGAGCCGATCCAGGCAGCAAGATCGCCCCGTGCAGGCCCCGGACGGGCTGGGCGCCAATGGCACCGATCGCACCCGCCGATACCAGAAGATAGAAAACTGTACAGATCAGAAGGCTGCCAATCAGCCCGATCGGTACGTTGCGCTGCGGGTTGGTGGTTTCTTCCGCGGCCGTCGACACGGCATCAAAGCCGACATAGGCAAAGAAAATCGACGAGGCCGCCCCGACAATGCCCACCGTACCCCAGCCATTGGGGATGAACGGATGGAAATTGGCCTTGTGCATGACGGGCAAGGTCAATGCGACGAAGACGGTAAGTGCAAGTACCTTGATACTTACCAGCACGGCGTTGACGCGGGCACTTTCGGTGGTGCCGAGGATCAGAAGACCGGTCACCAGCGCCGAGATCACTGCCGCAGGCAGGTTAATGAAGCCGCCCTCATTGGGTCCTACCGAAAGCCATAGCGGGAGATGGATGCCAAGACCGGAATTGATCAAGCCGACAAAATATCCGGACCAGCCAACCGCCACGGCACTAGCACCCACGGCATATTCGAGGATCAGGGCCCAGCCCACCATCCAGGCCAGCACCTCTCCCACCACGGCGTAGGTGTAGGTATAGGCACTGCCGGCGACGGGGACCATGGAGGCCAGCTCGGCATAGCACAATGCGGCCACGGCACAAACAAACCCGGCGATCACGAACGAGATCATCATCCCCGGGCCGGCCTTCTGCGCCGCCTCGGAGGTGAGAACAAAGATACCGGTGCCGATGACCGCACCGATGCCCAGCATGGTCAGCTGAAACGCGCCGAGCGTCCGGCGCAGGGACTTGTTTTCCGCCGTGGCCAGAATGGCTTCAAGCGGCTTGATGCGGCTGAAAAGCATTGAAGACCCCTGATGAGATGGCCGCCCCGCGAATCGACGGCCGCCCGTTTGGCAGGCAGCCTACCGGCTCTTGCGGCCAGCGCAAAGATCGACACGAAAGGCGAACAGGCACATTGCCGTGACCACCTGGTGGGCCCCGCCTTGTCAGTTGCGGCGCAAGGGGGCGATAAGACGCAAACCCATGCCGACAGGATTGCCATGAGCTATCGCTCCTTGCGTGATTTCATCGCCCGCCTCGAACGCGAGGGCGAACTCGTGCGTGTCCGCGAGCCAGTCTCCACCGTCCTGGAAATGACCGAGATCCAGACCCGGTTGCTGGCACAACAGGGCCCCGCCGTACTCTTCGAAACTCCGATCCGGGCCGACGGTACCCCCAGCGACATCCCCGTGCTCGTCAATCTCTTCGGCACCGTGAAGCGCGTCGCCATGGGCGTCAGCCTGGGTGGCAAGGAACGCCAGGACGCCCGCTCCTTGCGCGAAGTTGGTGAACTGCTGGCCACACTGCGCCAGCCTGAACCACCGCGCTCGCTGGCAGAGGCCGTCGAACTCCTCCCTCTCGCCAGGACGGCACTTGCGATGAAGCCCAAGACCCGGGGCGGTCTATTGGGCACACGGGCGCCCTGTCAGGAAATAGTGCTCAGGGGCGACGATATCGATCTGTCACGCCTGCCGGTACAAACCTGCTGGCCATCGGAGCCCGCCCCGCTGATCACCTGGCCACTCGTTGTCACCAAGGGACCAGGAGAGAGCCGTGAGGACAATTTCAACCTTGGCATCTACCGCATGCAGGTGCTGAACAAGCGTCAGACGGTCATGCGCTGGCTGAAACATCGTGGTGGTGCGCAGCATCATGCCCGCTGGGCCAACACCCGTACCGAACCCCTGCCGGCGGCGGCCGTGCTGGGCGCCGATCCCGGAACCATCCTTGCCGCGGTCACTCCGGTGCCTGACACCCTCTCGGAGTATCAGTTTGCCGGTCTGATGCGCGGGGCCCGTGCCGACCTCGTCGACTGCG
>JAKAVI010000310.1 GCA_021817355.1 Pseudomonadota bacterium
GCGTTCGCGATTGAGAAAATGCTGCTGATCAGGCGCGCGCTCATAGGCATAACCGGGTGAGACGGTAATGCCGTCAACACCCATCGCCATCACGTTATCGAAGAAATTGGCGGTACGCTCGGGATCGGCATCGTTGAAGAGCGTACAGTTGATCTGCACACGGAAGCCTTTTTGCTTGGCCAGCTTGATCGCGGCCACCGCCTTCTCGTAGGTACCATCCTGGCACACGGACTTGTCGTGCATCGCCTTGTCGCCGTCGAGGTGTATCGACCACGTGAAATTGGGGTGGGGCTGATACTGATCGATCTTCTTGGCCAGGAGCAGCGCATTGGTGCACAGGATGACGAATTTCTTGCGCGCGATATAACCCTTGACGATCTGCGGCATTTCGCGATGCAGGAGCGGCTCGCCGCCGGCAATCGACACTGCCGGCGCTCCGCACTCATCAATCGCCTGCATGGATTCGTCATAGGACAGTCGCTGATTGAGTATGTCGTCAGGATAGTCGATCTTGCCGCAGCCGGCGCAGGCCAGATTGCAGCGGAATAATGGCTCCAGCATCAGCACCAGAGGATAGCGCTTGCGGCCCATTACGTGCTGTTTTGCGACATAGGCCCCGATACGGGCAGCCTGCTTAAACGGGATCGGCACTGAACACTCCATGCTTCACGTCCGCTTAGGGCGAACGCTCGGTTATGCTCTGAGCTTGGGTGGGCGGCGAAAGGTGGTGTGCTCTCTCTTGCCGTCCATCTGGCTCACTTCCAGCTCCGGATCGAGGTCATAAAGAACCCGGATCACATCCACTTGCAGCTCCTCCGGCGCGAGGCCCCGCCAATCAATCCCCATGTGCTCGTCAACCTACCAAGCGGGGTCACGTTCTCTAGCGTCGGCGAAGAGACAACTCGGAACGCCGCCTTCATGGCTGATCTCGCGCAGACGGTTGGAGTTGCTGCTGTACTTGCGCCCGACTACTAGAACAATGCCGGCGATCTTGCAAAGCTCGCGTATCGCCGTCTGCTGGTTGTGGCTGGCATAACACAGATCGCGCCACTGTCTGCGCTCGACTGGATGCTCGAGACGGCACATCCATCCATGATATTGCAAATACTTTCAATGACTTATTTATTTTCCACCGATGGCCTAAGAGAGCCCGGTAAAACCTGTGACCGCTTGCGCCTTGACCTCTCAACCTTATAGAGATTGTGGATAATGCAACGCGCATGTGACGCGGTTCACCGAACTGGTCCGCAGGTCCTGGGCGCGGTCGCGCGTCCCCAGCACCCGGTGCCTTGTCGCACGGCTGAGGCAAAACCATTGGCAGGCAAACCTCTGAGGCCTTCGCCTGCCGCCTGCTGCCCGATCCGCCGTTGCTTGAGCCGAGCAGAGTTGTGCTGCGCGTGCGAAACTGCGCATTTGAGGCACCGCCGCGCCTGCACGCCGCTGCTACAGCCAGTTTCGTTGTGTGAAAGCGCGAGGCAGACGGGCCGGCAAGCCCTTCCGTTTTGGCGTAGCAGCGGTGCAGGATTTGCTCTAGAGCCTGCTCGGTCCAATCAAACGCAGGCCAGCCAGCCAATCAGGGAATTGTCATGACGGGTGTAAACGGGGACGCGAGCGCGTCCGTCGACATTTTGCGGGCCCTCAAAGCCGCATCGCAGGCAGTAGAGGGCGAGATGGAACATCTCGTGCCGGGCTCACAGTCACTGCATGGCCGCATTCACGACGCCATGCGCTATGCCCTCTTTGCCGGTGGCAAACGCCTGCGCCCCTTCCTCGTCAGCCAGAGTGCCAAGCTGTTCGCCGTAGATCCCGCCCGCGCCCTTCGGGTTGGCGCCGCTATCGAATGCTTGCATACCTATTCCCTGGTTCACGATGACCTTCCCTGCATGGATGATGATGATCTTCGCCGTGGCCGCCCGACGACCCATCGCGCCTTCGACGAGGCTACGGCTGTGCTCGCGGGCGATGCCCTTTTGACGGTCGCCTTCGAGATCCTGGGTGCAGAGGCCACACACCCAGATCCAGGCGTGCGCTGCCGGCTGGTCGAAGAGCTGGCGAAGGCGGCAGGGCGCGACGGGATGATCGGAGGACAGATGGTCGACATGCTGGCGGCACAGCGGGCTTTTGGTGCCGACGAGATCATCTTGCTGCAGCAGATGAAGACCGGCGCCCTGTTTGAATTTTGTTGCACGGCAGGGGCCATACTCGGTCAGGCGGGGGCGGCAGACGTATTGCGCCTGCGCGAATATGCGCGCGACATCGGACTGATCTTTCAGATCACCGATGATCTTCTAGACGTGCTTTCGACCGCAGATAAGACGGGCAAAGCGGTCGGAAAGGACGCCGCCGCGGGCAAGGCCACGCTCGTCTCCCTCTGGGGCGTAGCCGCAGCAAGAACCAAGGCCAGCGAGCTCGCACAACATGCCGTCGGGCTTCTGCGCCCCTACGGCACAGCCGCCCAAGACCTTATGGCGCTACCAAGGTTTCTGCTGGAACGGGAAAGCTGACAGCATCCGCTTCATGATGTTGCTGGCGGCAGGCCCCACTAAAGCTCCACCATCAGA
>JAKAVI010000257.1 GCA_021817355.1 Pseudomonadota bacterium
TCTGGAAGGGCGCCGCCCGCAGGGCGCCTCGACGATCACCCAGCAGGTGGCCCGCAATTTTCTGCTCAATGATCAGCTGCGTCTCAGCCGCAAGATCCGTGAAGCCATCCTGGCCATTCGCATTGATGCGACCTACTCGAAGGACAAGATCCTCGAGCTTTATCTCAACGAGATCTTCCTCGGCGAAAATTCTTATGGTGTCGCTGCGGCGGCACTTAACTATTTCGGCAAGTCGCTTGATCAGCTGTCGATCGCCGACTGTGCCTTTCTGGCTTCTCTGCCGCGCTCACCCACCCATTATGACCCGCGCTTTCATCATGCCGCAGCGCTGGCACGGCGCAACTGGGTGATTGGCCAGATGGAAGCCAATGGCTACATCACAGCGGCGCAGGCGCGCCAGGCAATCGCCCAACCTTTGATCACCCAGACCCGTGCTCTTGGAGCACAAACCGAAGACGCCCAGTATTTCGTCGAGGAAGTGCGGCGCTGGCTCTATGCAAAATATGGTGGGCGCAAGCTCTATAATGCCGGCCTTCAGGTCCGCTCGACGCTGGACACGCGGTTGCAGAACTTCGCCGTGAATGCCCTGAGAACGGGCCTGGTAAGCTATGATCGCCGCCACGGTTGGCGCGGGGCCATCAGTCATGTCGACGTTCAGGCAAACTGGGTGGCCGCGCTTGAGGCGCTTGGCAATCACTCCGGAATTGAGAGCTGGCAGGTTGCGGCCGTACTTGGATATGGTCCTCACAAATCCGTCCGCATCGGCCTTGATAACGGCACGACCGGGATTATTCCATTCGCCAAGCTCAAATGGGCGCGCAAGGAATACAAGGATGGTGGCGTAGGACCGGTGCCGACCTTGCCACAGCAGGTGGTCAAGATCGGAGATGTGGTCTATGTCGAGGCCGACAATGCAGCGCAGGCGATCTATGGGTTGCGGCAAGTGCCCGAAGTCAATGGCGCCATTGTGGTGATGGATCCCCATACCGGTCGGGTTCTGGCCATGTCTGGAGGCTTTTCCTACGCGTCCAGCCAGTTTGACCGTGCCATGCAAGCCGAGCGCCAGCCTGGGTCATCGTTCAAGCCGTTCGTCTATGCCACCGCGCTTGAAAACGGCTATACGCCTGCCAGTGAAGTGCTCGACGGACCGGTATCGTTTCCACAAGGTCCTGGCCTGCCGATGTGGACGCCCAAGAATTACGAGCCGACTTTTCTCGGCTTGACCACTTTGCGGCGCGGGTTGGAGCTGTCGCGTAATCTTCTGACGATACGCCTGGCCCATGATGTTGGCATGAAGAAGATCATCGCAACTGCCGAGCGTTTCGGGGTCTATGACCACATGCCCGACTATCTGTCCAATGCGCTGGGCGCACAGGACACGACGCTGATGCGCATGGTCACCGGCTATTCCGAATTCGTCAATGGCGGTAAGAAGGTTACCGCGACGTTGATTGATCGCATTCAGAACCGGTATGGCATGACCATCTATCGGCACGACAACCGGCCCTGTCCGGGATGCAACGCGCCCTGGAATGGTCAATCCGAACCTTTGCTGCCTGACACCCGCAAGCAGCTGATCGATCCGCAGACCGCCTATCAGATCGTTTACATGCTTCAGGGCGTGGTCCAGCGCGGAACCGGCATCGCCATCAGCGTGCTCAAATGGCCCTTGGCGGGAAAGACCGGGACCTCCAACGATGCCAAGGACGCCTGGTTTGTCGGCTTTTCACCCGATCTGACCTGTGGCGTCTTTGTCGGCTTCGATAACCCGCGCAGCCTTGGGTATAACGAACAAGGTGCGACAGTTGCCGCGCCGATCTTCCGTGACTTCATGGGCAATGCCCTGCAGGGCGTTCCTCCAACACCCTTCCGGGTTCCTCCTGGCATCGATTTTGAGACGGTGGATCACGATACCGGCAAGCCGGTACCGCCTGGTACGCCGGGGAGCATCCTTGAGGCGTTCAAGGCCGGTACCGAACCCAACCTCGCCGGAGTGGTGGGCAAGGCAAAGAATCCGGCGGCCAAGGTCGGGAAGGGAACTGGCGGCCTTTACTGAGGGCTGCGGAGAGAAATTCGCCTGACACCGGACGCCGGCCCAGTTGCTTCTGCCTTCTTGGGGTCTATCATCGACTTGGCAGCTTGGAGGATATGCGCCTGATGCAAGGATTGAGCAAAATTGCCATCGCAGCTTCATTGGCGATGCTTGCTCCAATGCTGGGGGCTCAGGCAAAGGGCGGCGGTACGCCGGCGCACGTCAATGCTCAGTTTCCAGCGCAGGTGATCTATCCAAAGGCGGCGCAGATTGCCGGTGAAGCGGGCGTCGTTGAGTTGGCGCTGCTGATTGATTCGGATGGCAAGGCGCAGACGACGTACCGAATCATCAAGTCTTCAGGCCATACGGATCTGGATACTGCGGCCCTGCAGTCGGCGATGAATTGGCATTATGTTCCGGCCCATAATGCTTCTGGCGATCCCACGTGGGGCTGGGTCTATCTCAAGATCAATTATCATCTGCCGGCCCGCCAGGGGACATCTCCGGCGCACTGATTGCAGGGCGCCTCCGCCTGCTCTACAACCTGCCGCTCCTACGATCACAGCCGGAGCCGACAGAAAGAGCATGCGCGCTGAAACCGAGCGAACCATCGATGAAATCAAGCAGGCACTGGCCCTGCTGAGGAGGCATCTTTGACTGGGATGCAGCTCTGCGACGCCTCGATGAACTGAACGCGAAAGCCGAAGACGCCAGCATCTGGAACGATCCGGTGTCCGCGCAGAAACTGATGCGTGAGCGTCAGCACCTTGATGACGCGATCACCGGGGTTAAAGCCATCGAGCGCGAACTGGCCGACGGTGAAGGGCTGATCGAGTTGGCGGAGGCAGATGGCGACGACGCCATGGTGGCTGATGCCGAGCTCGGTTTGGGCCGCTTGCACCAGCGCGCCGAAACCCTGCGCCTGGAATCGATGTTGTCCGGCGAGGCCGATGGCAATGACAGCTATCTGGAAATCCACGCCGGGGCAGGTGGTACGGAAAGTCAGGACTGGGCTCAGATGCTGCTGCGCATGTACACGCGCTGGGCTGAGCGGCGCGGTTATAAAGTGGAGTATCTGGAAGAAAGCGCGGGCGAGGGGGCAGGACTCAAATCGGCAACCATTCGCGTCAAGGGCCGCAACGCCTATGGATGGCTCAAAACCGAGGCCGGCGTGCATCGTCTGGTGCGGATTTCTCCGTTCGATGCCAACGCGCGCCGGCATACGAGCTTTACCTCGGTCACGGTCTACCCCGTCGTCGACGAAACGATCGAGATCGACATTCCTGAAAAGGAGGTCCGCATCGACACCTATCGGGCGTCCGGCGCTGGCGGCCAGCATGTCAACAAGACGGAAAGCGCTGTCCGCATCACCCATCTGCCGACCGGGATCGCCGTACAGTGCCAGACGGAAAAGTCGCAGCACCAGAATCGGGCCATCTGCTGGGAAATGTTGCGCTCGAAACTTTATGAGCTCGAGCTGGAGAAGCGGCAGGCTGAAACCGATGCGCGCATCGGAGAGAAGACGGATATCGGCTGGGGTCACCAGATCCGGTCCTATGTGTTGCAGCCCTATCAGCTGGTGAAGGACCTGCGTACCGGCGTTGAAATTCGTGAGCCGGACCGGGTACTGGACGGCGACATTGACGGTTTCATGGCGGCGGCGCTGGCCCAGGCAATCGGCGGCAACAAGCCTGAGGCCGTGAGCGATATCGAGTAAGCCGCGCGCGCCGTCAGCCCAGGATGCGCAGTCCGGCTGCAAGAAAACGGCCGGGATTGATGACCTCATGTCCGACCCAGATCTCATAATGCACATGAGGTCCGGTGCTGCGCCCGGTCGAGCCGATGCGGCCGATCACCATTCCGCGCGTCACCTGTTCGCCAACATGCACGAGGATCCGCGACATGTGGCCGTAGCGGGTGCGTATCCCAAATCCATCGTTGATCTCGACCATGTTTCCGTAGCCGCCAAAGGGCCCGGCCCAGATGACCCTACCCGGGGCGGTGGCATGGATGGGCGCGCCCCAGGGCCCGGCAAAATCGAGTCCAGGATGAAATGCCATGCGGTGAGTGAAGGGGTCTATCCGGGGCCCGAAGCCACTGCTCAAATCAAAGCGCGGTCCGCGGACTGGAGTGGTCAGGGGGACATGGCGCACCACGGCATAAAGGTCGTCGAGTTCGCTCATATTCGCGGCTGCATCGACATAAGTGGTAGTAAATCGGGGGTCGGAAATTCCGGCCATATGAGCCGAGGAAAGCGGAAATTCAGGGCCGCCAATATCTGCGCTCACATTTTGCGCGATCGCCTTGGCGGGATGAAGCCCCACTGCCCGCAGCAATCGGTCCGTCTGCGCGATCCGCCCTTTGATCTCATGGTCTGCCATGATCAGAAGGGTGGTTTCGCCGGTATCGAGGCGGGCCACCCGCTCCGTCTGCGCTGCCAGAACCCGGAAAGCCGGCAGCTTGCGAGCCGGGTTTGCCGTTGGCGCGGAAGGCGAGAAGAATGCAGCAACGCCATGCCTCAAAAGCGTGATCAGTCCGCCGATCATGCTGCCCTCCAACGGCTTGGCAACACGAGGGGCAGGCGGAGGTGAATTGGGCAGCGCCTCCAGCACGGAGCCTTCTGCCACCGGGGTGGGCGCTGGTTGCGGTACCGGGGGACGGGCTGATGCGAAGGGGCTGTCGAAGCTCCGGCGGGTACCCTCGGGCAACGCCCGCAACGAACCCATCCTGGCCAGAGCTCTGCTGACCTGCTGCTTGTCGTTCAGAAGACGCAGGATGGCCCGCTGTTTGGCTTCAAGCTTTCCCGCGGTCGAGCGGAAACGGTCCTCAGCAGTGACCAGGGCGTCGTTAACCTGGTCGTAGGAGAACTGCATATCAGCCAGCTGGCTTTCATACGTGGTGCGCATCTGGGCGTAGCGGTGATCCTTCGCCGCGATGATGCGGTCCTTGAAGATGACGTTGACCGACGCAAATGCCACCCAGCCGAGGAAAATCACCAGGAGCCCCGCACTGGTGACCTGAAGCGTCGGCGAGAGACTGAAAAACTGCACCCCGTCATTGCTGCGTAGATACAGCTGGCGTTCCGGAAAGGTGCTGTGCAGCCAAGTCCAAGCCCGCTCAATGAGCCGTTTAGCCATCTCGTAGCGTCCCCAGCTGCGCCGATGGCGCGGTCTCTTTCGACGTGGCATTTGAGACAGACTTGCCTTGAAAATTCAAGGCCTTGTCAGATTTTTTGCAGGCAATAATAGAAGAGTGGCTGGCGCGGTGACCTTGCCCTAAAGGGCCTTGGCCGCGGCCAGCACCTCCTCGACATGGCCGGGCACCTTCACTTTGCGCCAAACCCTGACAATTTTGCCGTCCGCGCCGACCAGGAACGTGGCCCGTTCCATCCCCATATATTTGCGTCCATAGAGGCTTTTTTCCACCCAGGTGCCAAAAGCCTCGGCGGTGGCAGTTTCAGGATCGGAGCAAAGGGTGACGGTGAGCTTGTGCTTGGCCTTGAAACGGTCATGGCTGGCGATGCTGTCCTTGGAGACACCGATCACGGTGATGCCGAGCGCGTCAAAGCGCTTTTTGGCGCCCGAAAAGTCGATCGCCTCCTTGGTGCAGCCGGAGGTATCGTCCTTAGGATAGAAGTAGAGGATATAGGGTTTACCCTTGAGGCTTGTCGAACCGATCTGCCCGCCACCATCGCTGGCCATTTTAAAGGCGGGGGCCCGGTCACCGGCCTTGAGGTCCTGCGTGGTGTCAGACTTGCTCATATCTCCTCCTTCAAGCGGATGGCTAGGAACAGTGCCCATCGTTTACTGTAGAGCGCGATTAGGCGATAAGACAGTAGTGCGATACGGCGCAAGGCTCTCGGGCCGGCGGGTCGATCGGGTGGTGTATGAGCCGCCGGGATGGTCGAAAGTCTTTCGGATTGAAACCTCATAATCTCCGTATTTGCGGTCGTTGGGCAGGCCTGACCGCCGTCGGCATTGTCGTCGCGGTCGTGTTCTTCGTGTTGGGTGCAGGGGCCCGCCTGCTTTCCGGTCCAGTCTCGCTTGGTCCTTTTTCAGGCCAGATCGCCCAGGCCATCAACGATGCGGTCCCAGGACTTAGTGTCCGCTTTGACAGCGCGGCGCTGGAGTGGTCGCGGGCAGAGGGGCGCGTCAATGTTGTCATCCTCGGCGCGCGTGTGTTCGATCATCGGCAACGCATCATCGCACAGGCTCCCAAAGCCGAGATCGATCTGGCGGCTGCCCCGCTCGTTGCGGGCAGGCTCGTGGTCAAGCGCATTGCCCTTGTTGGCGTCCAGCTGACATTGGTCCACACCAAAGACGGCGCCTTGCATCTGGGCATTGTGGGTGATCACGGGCAGGGTGACCTCATAGCCCGTCTGCGCAAGATCCTCACCGAGGAAAGTGGCCGATCCAGTCTTCAGGGGTTCGCGGTGCGGCGGGCAAGGTTCGCATTCTATGACGAGCCCAGCGGCCTCTTTGTGGTGTCTCCTTCAGCACAGCTGTTGATTGCGCTGCGCCGTACCAATCCTGCCCAGATGGTCGCCAATCTGGATGCCAAGCTTGAAGTCTCCGGCCAGCCGGCACAAATCCGTGCGCATCTTGTGATGGCGCAGGGCAACAAGGCCGCCTCTGGCGATCTGGAACTCACCGGTCTTGAATTGTCGGCATTGGGCCGCGGCGCGCCGTTGCTGTCGTTCCTCAAACCCTATGCGCTCAGCACCAGCATCCGGGTGAATTTTCGCCTCGATGAGGGAGCAACACGTCTTGCGTTTGCCGATTTTGGCATTGGGGGCCATGGCGAAATTCATATCCTCCATCACAGGCTTGAGATCCGCGCGCTACATCTGGTCGGTCGCTATGATGGTCGCACGGGGCGGATCCTGCTCGATGACGCGAGTGTTTCGGGCAAACAACTTTCCGGACATCTGCGCGGGTGGGGCAATCTCGGGTTTGATAGGCATGGCAGCCTTAAAGCGGTGGATATAGACCTTGATCTGGACCAGCTCATGGTGCGTATGCCCGCGCTTCTGCCTGGTACCCTTATGCCGGCCCATGGTGAGTTGCGGGCCCACTACTCGCACGACCAGCGTCAGATCACCATCAACGGATTTCGCTTCGTGCGCGGGCCTTTGTCGGTAGCCCTCACAGGTACGGTGACCCTCGCATCAGGGCGCTCGCCGGCGATCTCGATCCGAGGGCAGCTTGACGCATTGTCGGTGAGGGATCTGCTGCAAGACTGGCCGCTGGACGTCGTTGGCGATGCGCGGGCATGGATCGCGCACAATGTCAGTGCCGGCGCGGTAGGCCCCACCACGATCAAAATCGATCTTTCGGCAGGAGCCTTGGATGGCCCGGTACTTCCCGATGACGCCATCGCGATTAAGTTTCCGATCGGTGGTGCCACGATTTCCTATCTGGACGGTCTTGCTCCCTTGACCGAGGTTGCGGGCAGCGCCGTGCTGTCCGGTGACGCCTTTCATGCCACCGTCAATTCGGCCATCGTCACGCCACCGAGCGGTGGGGTACTGAAGCTCAGTGCCGGCTCCGTTGCGATCGCCAGTCTGCATCTGCCAAGCAACGTGGTTCATGTACAGGGTCATATTGAGGGCGCGCTAGGCGACGTCTTGTCGTTGATCGATATGCCGCCGCTTCATTATCCCAGCAGGTTCCATATTGCCTCGCAAACTGCGCGCGGAAACGCGAGCATTGATCTGGCCGTCAACGTTCCGGCACAGCGCAATGTGGCGATGAGGGATGTCACAATTCATGTGAAAGGCAAGGTTCGCGGCCTTGCGCTCAGCATAGGTCGCCATCGCATCCACAATGGTACGGCAGCGTTCACGGTAAATAATACGGCGCTGCAGGTGGCTGGGCGTATCGGCTATGCCGGTGCTCTGCTGGATGCGAGCTGGAATGAAGACTTCAGTTCCAAAGATCCCATCACCACGCACATCATGGCACGCGGCATCCTCGATGCAGCAGCGCGTGCGCGCCTCGGCTTTGATTTTGGCGATTATCTGGCGGGTCCGGTGGCCATTCAGGCCGAGCTCGCCGGTCATCGGGGGAATATCCGTTCAGCTGATATAAAGGCCGTGCTCAATCCAGCGACCGTTACCCTCAATGTCATCAATTATCACAAGCCGGCAGGCGTTCCGGCGCGCATGCAGCTTCACTTGCGTCTCGATCAGGGGCAAATTGCATCGGGACAGATGGTGTTGACAGGGGCCTCACTGCACGGGCAGGGCACGGCCAAATTCGATAGCGATGGCAAACTTGTCAAGCTTGTCATGCCGCAGCTTCATGCCGGGCCGCGGAATGATTTTGCCCTGCGTGTTCTGAATAAACCCACAACCGGATTGATAATCAGCGTCTCTGGCCGTTCTGCAGATGGCACCGGTCTCGACCGCCTCAAGCTGACCCCTTCGCACGGGCATAAGGCCGGACCCTCCAGCCTGCCATTTCAGTTCAACGCCAATCTTGACCGTCTCGCCTTGCACAATGGCGTGGTTTTGTCGCCGTTTGCCTTTTCTGCTAGCGGGGTGGGCAACCGGCCACAGACACTGGCGTTGAGTGGCGACCTGTCCAAAACCGCCAAGGTTTCAGCCGATATCCTGGTCAGCGGCGGCAAGCGGCGTGTGCGCCTGCAAGCCACCGATGCCGGGTTGCTCCTTAATGGCCTCTTCGGCTTCCGCTCCATTCGCGGGGGACGCCTTGAGCTTATGGCCACCTTGTCACCTAAGCCGACACCACGGGAGCTCGCCGCCAAACGCACCATCGATTATCGCGGTGTTATGCATATGAAGGACTTCACCGTGATACATCAGCCTTTTCTGACCAGACTGTTCTCTGCGGGATCGCTCACGGGATTGATCAATCTCATGGGTGGAAAAGGGATCGCCGTCGACAAGCTGATGGCGCCCTTCCGCATGGATGCGGGAATTCTCAATATCGTCGATGCCCGCGCCAGCGGGCCGGCTATCGGGGTCACCGCCAGCGGCTATTTTGATCGGCGCAACAACACCATCGCGCTCGAAGGTGCGTTGGTCCCGATTTACGGTCTCAATTCGGTCCTTGGAGCCATTCCGGTGCTCGGCGATGTGCTGGTATCAAAAAAAGGTGAGGGTATCTTCGGCTTTTCCTATGACGTTCGTGGCGATGCGGAGGAGCCGCAGGTGAGTGTCAATCCACTTTCTGTGCTGGCTCCGGGGATCCTGCGACGCATCTTTGAGGGCACACCCACCGCACCGGCCCCGGCCAAGCTCGCTCCGGAAACGAAGAACGCCAAGTCTGGGCGGTAGATGTCAGCCGACAGGTCGGACCAGGACGTGCTGCTTCTTGCCTTTTGAAACCTTGATGACGCCGTCCGGACCGACATCAGACAGCGTCACTTCGGCTTTTGGGTCGCTGACAAGGACGTCGTTGAACAGCAAACCATGATTGGCGATCAGCTGGCGGGCGGCGGAGTTGGAGGTGGCAAGACCGCTGGCCACCGCGAGGCTCAGGGCGCCCAAAGGAAAACTGCTCGCAGCAATCTCGACGGTTGGCAGCTGCGCCCCGACCTGACCTTCTTCGAAGACGCGCCGGGCAGTGTCACCGGCGGCTTCGGCCGCGGCGGGGCCATGAAGGATGGCTGTGGCTTCGTTAGCAAGACATTTCTTTGCGTCATTGAGTTCGGCACCTTCGAGGACTTCAAGCCGCCGGATTTCGGTTTCGGGAAGGTCTGTGAACAGGCGTAGGAAGCGGCCAACGTCACGGTCTTCGGTGTTACGCCAGAATTGCCAGTATTCATAAGGTGAACACATATTGGCATTGAGCCACACAGCACCGGCTGCGGTTTTGCCCATTTTTGCGCCTGAGGCAGTGGTGATGAGTGGCGTTGTCAGACCGAACAGCTGAACATTCTCCACCCGTCGGCCCAGATCAATGCCGGACACGACATTACCCCACTGGTCCGAGCCGCTCGACTGCACGCGGCAACCGAAGCGGCGGTAAAGCTCAACGAAATCGTAGGCCTGCAAGATGGAATAGTTGAACTCGAGAAATGACAGAGGCTGCTCACGATCCAGCCGCAGCCTGACACTATCCAGCGTCAGCATGCGATTAACAGAAAAATGGCGACCATAGTCCCGCAGGAAGGGGACATATTCCAGACGATCCAGCCAGTCGGCATTGTCGACCATGATGGCATCGTTCGGTCCGTCGCCGAAAGCGAGCAGGTGGCGTATTCCGGAGAGAATGGACTGTTTGTTGGCCCCGATCTGTTCCGCCGACAAAAGCTTGCGGGTTTCGTCCTTGCCCGAAGGATCGCCGATCTTGGTGGTGCCGCCACCCATCAGAAGGATGGGTCGGTGTCCGGCCTGCTGCAACCGCCGCAGCGTCATCAGCTGCACGAGACTGCCCACATGCAGGCTCGCGGCGGTGCAGTCAAAGCCGATATAAACGGTCGCCGGTCCGCTGAGGAACAGCTGGTCGAGCCCCACCGGATCGGTGCAGTCGTAAAAGGCCCCGCGCGCCACGAACTGACGCAGGAATTCGGATTTGAAGCGCTTGGGACTATCGGACATTGGTCAGGCTCGGTTAAGAAAGACCGCGTCTGTAGCAGAAGGCTCGCCATGCATAAAGTGATCGGGCTGATGAGCGGAACATCACTCGATGGGATCGATGCGGCGCTGCTCGAGAGCGATGGTGTTCGTCTTGGTCCTGCAGGCGCGGCCCTGACCCAGGCGTATGGCCCAGAGCTTCGTGCCCAGTTGCGCGCGGCGATCGCTTGCGCCGCACAGCTTGAGGTGGATACGCCATTGCCGCAGCAGCTGGTGGAGGCGGAACGGGCGCTCACGGATGCCCATGCTGATGCCGTCCGTGCCCTCCTCGCGCAAGCTGACCTGACGGCTGAGGCAATTTTTCTCGTGGGATTTCATGGGCAAACGGTGTTGCACCGGCCACAGCAGCGCTGGACCTTGCAGCTTGGCGATGGCGCGCGTTTGGCCCAGCTGACGGGAATTGACGTCGTTTACGATTTCCGCACCGCCGATGTTCTGGCCGGGGGGCAAGGGGCTCCGCTGGTGCCGCTTTATCATGCGGCCCTGGTGGCGGCAGCTGGGGTGCCGCGCCCGGTGGCCGTGGTCAACATTGGCGGGGTCGCCAATGTTACCTGGGTGGGGCAGGATGGGCTGCTGGCCTTTGACACGGGACCTGGAAATGCCCCCCTGGATGATTGGGCCTTGCGTCATACTGGCCGGCCCCTCGATGAGGATGCGCGCCTTGCCCGGGCCGGGCGTGTTCATGAGGCGGTAGTGGAAGCGATGCTGGAGCATGGCTTTTTTACGCGCAGGCCGCCCAAATCGCTCGATCGCATGGATTTTGGTATGGGCAGCGTGGAGCACCTCGACGCCGCCGATGGCGCGGCGACACTGACCGCCTTTACGGCGGCCGCGATCGCGCGCGCGGAGGCGCATTTTCCGCAGCCAGCGCAACTTTGGGTAATCTGTGGAGGAGGTCGACACAATCCAGCCCTGATGGCAGAACTGCGCCGCCGTCTGGATGTCCCCGTGATGGTGGCCGAAAGTCTGGGTTGGCGTGGCGATTTTCTCGAAGCCGAGGCGTTCGCCTTTCTTGCGGCGCGGGCCGAACGCGGACTTGCCCTCTCCCTACCCAGCACCACAGGTGTACCTGCGCCCATGCACGGTGGCCGGTTGCACCGCTCATCGCGTTAAAGCCCGAGGTTCCGCCCGACATCAGGTGCGGCTTAACGCTCGTTCGGATGCTCCATTGTCTTCGAGACATAGGATTCCACGGCTTCGAGCACGTCGCCCTCGTGTTTGTCGAAGAAGTGGTTTGCGCCTTCGATCTTGTCGTAGGTGATCTTGATCCCCTTCTGGGCAGTCAGCCGATCAACCAGCTTTTGTACGTCCGCTTCCGGTACCACCTGGTCACGGGTGCCGTGAACCATCAGCCCAGAGGCAGGGCAGGGTGCAAGAAAGGCGAAGTCATACATGCTTGCCGGCGGCGCGATCGAGACAAAGCCCGTAATCTCAGGGCGGCGCATGAGCAGCTGCATGCCTATCCAGGCACCGAAGGAGATACCGCACACCCAGACAAAGGACGGGTTGGGGTAGAGGGTATTCATCCAGTCCAGTACCGCGGCCGCGTCGGAAAGCTCTCCGGCACCTGAATCAAAGGAGCCCTGGCTGCGCCCCACACCCCGGAAATTAAACCGCACGGCGGTGCAGCCCAACCGATGGAACATATGGAAAAGATCATAGACCAGCGGGTTATTCATGGTTCCGCCGAACTGAGGATGAGGATGCAGCACCAGGGCCATGGGGGCCCCGGGGCTCTTCTGACGCTGATAACGGGCTTCGATGCGCCCAGCGGGGCCGGGCAGAATAATGTCAGGCATGAACAGCACTCCGGCTTGTCAGGGCTGCGGGGTAAATATCTGATAGTTTCACTCTGGCTTTCCTTCCCCTTAAGGCCACGGTCCGTTGCAAAAAGCCCCGGGTGAGGCAGCATGTCCCGGGATTGAGGTTCTGTTTGGCGCGCTCAATTCTTGACCATGACAGTCGGAATATCTATATCCCCTTCCTCCTGCAGCGCGGCGCTGCGTCGCAACAGCGGGAGGAGAGCCGTTTCTACACCGAAGCGGCCCTTAAAAAGCAAGCATAAACACGGGCGGTTGGCCGACAGAGGATAAAGACGAGGTCGATATGCGGTTGAGCACCAAGGGACGCTATGCGGTTATGGCAATGGCCGATCTGGCGGCGCAGCAGGCGGCAAGCCGGCCGGTCTCGCTGGCAGAGATCGCCAAACGTCAGGAAATTTCACTCTCCTATCTGGAGCAGCTGTTTGCCAAGCTGCGGCGGGGGGGGTTGGTAAAGAGCGTGCGGGGCCCGGGTGGCGGCTACCGGCTGAGTCGCTCCGCCGAGGACATTCGTATCGCCGACATCATTCTTGCGGTCGACGAGCCGATCACCGCGACGCGCTGCCGTGAGG
>JAKAVI010000363.1 GCA_021817355.1 Pseudomonadota bacterium
TTCCGATCTGGACGACCGCGAGCCCTGGCGGGTGGCATACCCCCTGGCCGAGGTTTTGCTCCTGGTCACCTGCGCCACGATTGCGACCTGCGATGACTTCGACGAGATCGTGGCCTGGGGTGAGCATCACCTGGATTTCCTGCGCCAGTTTGCCCCTTTCCACCACGGCATTCCGGGCAGCCGGTGGCTGGGTCTTCTGCTCAATCGGATCGATCCTGGTGTGTTCAGGCACTGCTTCGAGAGCTGGGTTGCCGCAGTGTGGCCACAGCGGCCCGAGTTCATTGCCATCGACGGCCAAACCTCCCGGCGCAGTCACGATCGCCGCAAGGGGGTCAAGGCCATGCATACGCTCAGTGCCTATGCCACCACCGCAAGGCTGGTGCTGGCGCAGATGAGCGTGCCGGAAAAAACCAACGAGATCACGGCTATTCCCGACCTGCTGGACGACTTGGCCGAGGCCGGGCAGCTCAAAGGAGCGCTGGTGACGATCGATGCGATAGGATGGTGGAGATCGCCGATAAGATCCTCGCCCATGGCGCCGATTACCTCCTGGCTCTCAAAGGTAATCAGCCAACCCTCGAAGCCGATGTTGCCGCATATTTTCGCACCGCTTCCAAGGCAGAGCTGGTGAGCAAAACCACGGTGGAAAAGGGTCATGGCCGCATCGAGACACGAACCTACACCGCTTCCGGCTGTGTCGACTGGATCCTGTCCGACAGAGCCTATCCCGGTCAGCCACGCTTCACCACTATCAATACGATCCTCAAGGTCGAGGATCGCACCGAGCATCCCGATCGCACCACCTTCGATACGCGCTTCTATATCTCATCGGCAGCCCTGGATATCGACCGCTTGGCCAAGGCCGCGGCGCTCATTGCGCTGTGGCCGCCGTTGCTCGCGGTCGCCATTTACGGGCTTGTTGCCCTGCTCTGGCTGCTGCCAGACCGCCGGATCGAACGGGTTCTTTCGCGCAGTGCGGTTTCACACCGCGACGGGACGGCGCAGGATCAGAAAGACGAAATATCCGGCGCAGATGCCGCCCAGAACCACGATGAGACCTTGGGGGTTCCACGCCTGTAGGGCCGCGCCTTCGAGGGCAGGACCGCCCAGAAGCCCGAGGCAATAGGACATCACGAAGGCGGCGTTGGCAGTGGCCATCGAGGGACCTGAAAAGCGCTCACCCAAAAGCGTCAAGGCCACCGAATAAATGCCAAGTACTATGCCACCCCAAAGGATGAGGACGAGATAAAAGGTGACGGGATTGCTCACCGCGAAGGGGGTGAGTACCGCGCCGATTACCCCACAGCCGGCGCACAATGCCAGAAGGCGTTGGCGGGCCATCCGATCGGCAAGCCAGCCCAAGGGGAATTGCAGTAGCAGGGCACCTAAAGAGAGCGCGGACACGGCCAGTGCCGCGTGGGCATCACTATAGCCCTGACGGACGGCATAGACCGGTAACAGGCCGGCCATGCCGACGTCGATGGCGCCGAACACGGCGGCAGCGGCGAAGGCTACCGGCGCTTCCTTCAGGATGCCAAAGACAGCGCGATGACCGGCCGTCGCCTTTGTCTTGGGCGCATGTCTACGGGCAAGGGTGACCGGCACAATCGCCGAGATCAGGAGCGCGGCACCGACGCCAAAGGGCGCCAGACCCGTGGTACCGATGATTTGCAGCACCAAGGGCCCCACGGCATAGCTGCCGGTCAGACAGATCGAATAGAGCGCCACATAGCGGCCGCGATTGTGCTCATCGGCAATGGCGTTGATCCAGAATTCGGTCGCGACGAAAAGGCCGTTCAGGCTCGCCGATAAGGCGAAGCGGATGGGAAACCAAGCCCACAGCGAGGCAGCAAAATAAAGGCAGAGCAGGGCGGAGGCCGCAAGCGCAAGCGCCGTGGCTATGAACTGTGCTGCGCCGAGCCTTGCGATTCCGGCCGGCATCAAGGGGGTTACCAGCAGCGCTGCCAGACCACCGGTTGCGAGGTTCAAGCCGTTGAGCGTGCCCGAAACGCCCATCCCTTCCAGCGTCAGGCTCAAAAGCGGCAGCGTCAGGCCCATGCCGATGCCATAGACGCTGATCGTCAGTAGAATGGCGACGAGCCCGGTGCGCGGTGCGCTCACAGAAAATCGACCAACGCCTTGCCGTGACGGAAACGAAAAAACGGAATGGCGCGGCCTTGTTCGCCGGAGACGCGCGCGTCGACCTCATCCAGCATGCGCCGTGTTATCGACGGTAGGTCGAGGGCGCGTGCTTCGCTGAGCGTGACCCAGCAGGGGGTGAGCAGTTCATTGCTCTCACGTGCCCGCTCGTGCGCGATGGCGCTGGCATCGGCCATGAAGAAGCGGGCATCAAAGCGGCGGGTACGGTTGGGCGGTGTGATCGCCCGACCGATAAAGCTCAACTGGGTAAGTTCGGGTACCACGCCTTGCGCGAAGAAGCGGGCCCAGCTAGGCGCGCGCGTACGTGGTGGCTCTTGCGCAGGTTGGCCTACCAGAATTCCGGTTTCCTCGAAGGTCTCACGAATCGCGGCAAGTGCAAGGCCGCGTCCTTTTGGGCCCAGTTTTAGGGCCTCTGCGTTCCGCAGCTCACTGGCGGTGGCGAGCCTTAGGTCGCAAAGGTCCATGCGGCCGCCAGGAAAGACATATTTTCCAGCCATGAATGCCATGTTCCCGTGTCGCTGTCCCATCAGAACGCGCACGACGTCGCGATCGCGGCGCACGAGGATCAAGGTTGCGGCATCCTTAGGGCGCAGTCGCCTCGGAACAATCACCTCGTCCTTGTCGAACATGGCGGTAGTAGGATCGGATTTGTTCATGCTCTCTTATCGCAGGTGAAAGGGCCCTTGGTCCAGCCGAACCGGGCGTCAAGATCGCTCTCGCGCGATGCCACGCGCATTATTGGTCTTGATTTGGAGCGGACGCACGCGAGAAAATCGGCATCTCCGTGTCCGCGATGACCTCATGCATCCGCCCGATTCTCGGGGGGGGGCAGTTTCGATGATCCGGACGATGAGGTCCCCGCCCAGCCGAGAGATCGCGAACTCGCGTTTGTCACTGTGCGTAGCCGGCGTGTAGCCCAGATCCCGGGTATCGGTCCGCGTGGCGCACCGCCGCTAGCCGAGTAAGCCTAAGTATCTGATTTCCACTACTCGGGCCGGAAGTTTTCCGCCTCGCTCAGGTTGAGGTCGAAAAATTGCTCGACGATGGACAAGTTCTGGTTTGGCGTGATCACGCCCGCCTATGCAGAGGCCGGGTAAACCAGGCTAATCGTAGGGCAAGCATTCTGTCTCAACAGATGCGCGCCAGCTGCTGCAGGAATGGAGCAGCTGGGCGCATCGATCTGTTCATATGCAAGCATCTGGAATTGGCCGCCGTTGCGCGTCAACAGGATCGCCGTGTCCCTAAGAAATATGTGGCCATAGACCAAGACTAAACGAGCAGCCCCGAGTCTGCCGCCATACCAGTCGTGGGCAAGAGATGGGCATGGCAGCGGGAAAACTCAGCTGTAGCCGTGCTCCAAGCGAAAATTGACGTATTAGGAGCTTTAATTGATCTGTCGTCGACTGACAGATTGCGACTCCTCCTGGGTCTGCAGGTCCGCCGCCGGCTCCGGACACTGTGTAGACTTCTGCTCCCGTTCCTCCTCAAGGGGGGTGTGGTGGGATGGCATTTGCCGCTGCGGCGCGCGGGCGGACGAATTTTTCAGCCGTGCACCCCTCAAATAAACTCCGACAAGAGGCGCTGCCAGCAGAGACACCACTCCCCAGGTGATGAGTAGAGCCTTCAGCCATTCCGGGAAATGCAATATGCCCAAGGATTTGTTCCCCATGAACCGCGCGCCAGCAAACCTGGCCCCGGTGCCCTAACATAGAGTAAATGCCGCAATCTGTATAAATTCTAGGTCCCGCGCTCTGGAATTTACGGTTTTAGTGTCATCATCGACTGATGTCAGAAATTGTAATCTCGCCCTTTGCAGCACTTCCTGAGCTAATTCCGCTCTTTTCGAGGACGGCGTCGGTCGAGGGGAGCTTCCCATGGTTTAGGGTTCTGGCAGAAACTACTCTGGCTCCAGATGAGAATGCGGTATTGTTAACTGCCCAGGACGCAAGCGGGGTGCCCCGGGCGGTATTGCCGCTTGTCCGTCAGGCAAACGGGAACTTGCGGGCACTAACTGCTCCCTACACGACCTGTTATGTGCCGTCGCTGCCAGAGTCCGACTGGGCTCGGACCTTGGGTACTGGCGCCGCACGGCATGTCCGTGGCGGACTGTACCTCGACGCACTCGATCTGAGTGATCGAGGTACTGCCGCGTTTTTAGACGGACTCCGACATTCCGGACTGCAGAGTGCCACCTACCAGCACTTTGTCAGTCGCTTTGAGAGCATTGAGGAATTTCAGCCTTATTGGAGCCAGCGCCCATCTCGTTTGCGCGCAACCGTACGCCGCAAGCTCGCCCAGGTTTCCCGGGATGGAAGCGTCGTCTTCCATTGCTGTACAAATGTAGAGGAAAATGAACGCGCGATCCCACTCTATGAACAGGTTCATCGTGCCTCATGGAAGGCAAGCGAGCCACACCCTGGCTTCATACGTGAAATGGTTCTGGCGCTGAGCCAAGTTGGCTTTGTGCGCATGGGTCTGATGTTACAGGGTGATTTCCCCGTTGCGGCCCAAATCTGGCTGGTTCACGACCACAGGGCGACGATATTTAAACTCGCCTACAACCAGACTGCGGCGGCGTGGTCGCCTGGGACGCTGCTCACTCACTGGATGCTCTCTAGGCTCATTAGCGATGAGCAGATCAAGGAAGTAGATTTTGGTCGCGGTGATGATCCTTACAAGCGCGACTGGTTCGGCCAGGTGCGGCCGCGCTTCGGGCTAGTGGCCGGGAACTCGCAGAGCATATCTGGTTGGCGGACGATCATTCGAGAGGTGTGGCCAACTTTGATCTCAAACATCATATGATTTTGCTTGGATGGAGCGATCTGACGCGGTTCCCTTAGACACAGTCGTTGCCTAAAGGCTTTGAGAGGCCTCCGATCAAGGAAGGAACTTCCCATTCAGCGCATGCTGTAAAAATTCCATTCACTATTTGAGCGACAAAAGCTCTTTAGCGTCAGAACTCTTTACATCCCACCCCGTCGGTATCCTAAAGTCCCAAATAACATACTGTAATTACGAACTTATTATTCTTGGCACGCAGTTTGCATTAACTCTAGTTGGGCTGACAATCGTCTGACCGCTTTGCGGATCAGGCTTACCTAGACGAGAGTAAAAGGAGCATAAAATGTCCATATTTTCCAAAAGTTTGCTTGGGGCTGCCGCGTTAGCAGGGACGATGGTGCTTGCTGGTGCTGCGGAAGCCTCTGCGATCATCCAGTATTCCACCAACGGTGGAGCCACCTGGACAGGGGTCACGCAAGGATCTGATGTCACTGATGGTACGTTGACCCTCATGAGCATTAGCGCCAATAGCCTAAACGGTCCTCCCGTTTCCACCCTCTCGGGGGCGATTCTGGAAGCAGTCAACACCGGCAGTAGCACTGTTAGCGTAGGTATCCGGGTCAGTAACACCGGCTATACCTATCCAGTTGCGGGTGTTTTTTCACTCCTTCGCAATCACGTGGGTGGAACGACGTCCACGGGAACCGGAACGCTGTCGCAGTATTCGTGCTATGATTCTTCAAACACTCTGTTTGGATGTCCCATAAGCACGCCGTCGGCACTGCCAAATCTTTCCAGTCCGACTGGATCGTGGAATGCAACCACAAGTTTGTCCTTCGTTCCCACGACTTCGATGTACTCTTTGTCTGACTTTCAGACCCTGAATATCGACGGTCATTCAACGCTGGGTTGGCAGGCGTCCACTACGCTCCGGGCCGTTCCCGAGCCAGCATCGTTGGCGCTGTTTGGTGCCGCTCTTGCCGCTTTGGGTGTGTTCTTCATCCGCCGGAAGCAGAACTCCTGAACCGATCCGGGTGAGCTTACGCGAAGTGAAAGCGGCGGCCGGCGGCCGCCGCCATTTTTGCCCTGACTAAGTCCAGCTGTGCCTGGGGAATGGGCGCGCGCATCGTCGGGTTGGCGCGAGAGTTCTTAAGGTTGCAGGGGGCGAACGGGAAAACTTTGAGCATGGTGCCCAGAGCAAGGCCCTATAAGAGTTCATCGGGACAATCTCAAGGCAGCGCTCAACGGCGAACCACTGAAAACTTAATGCCGTTGCTCGTGCTCGCCCCTTTATTGTCAAAATAGCCTACGTGACGTGTGCCCTGGAGTTATTTTGAGTGTCTCGCTTTGGTAAATTATGAGGGCCCGGAATGCGGATTACACAATGTCACCTTCCTGAGGTTCTCCATTCCACGATTACGATCGCCCAACTGTGTTGGCGACGGAGAATTGAAGGCGCGGGCGATGGAATGATTTTTTGATCGCGTTCAGGAGCCATTGCGCTGATTGCATAAATCTTCACAGTGATGAGGTTCGCTCAGTGCTTCCAAAATTTGTGGCCTTACCCATTAAAGGCTGCGCAATCGTCATGATATTGTAAATGGTAAGAAGGTCTACACGGATGCTAGGCATCTACGTGTGGGCCATAGAAAGAAAATAGTTTACGCAGATCAGTATCTTCGAATGACACTTGGTGTCAACGCGACTCGACGTGCAGTGAGCAAAGATGCATCGCAAACCATAACGGCGGCCCGATTTCAGGGCTGTACCCAATATGATAACTGGCGCGGTGATTGAGAACCTTACGCCTCTGAGACGGGGATACAAAAGATGGGTTGTGCGTTAACATCTGCGGGCTTCGTGAGATTGTTCCCTTCACCCGAGCCGTGACCTCTCAATCGGAACCGCAACCATGAACACGCGCCGCTTCCCAGCCACATTCGTGATAACGGCGATCTTTGCGACCTTCGTGGGTCTTGTGACGGCCAGCGCCAAAACCCTGAAGGTGGGCTCCAACCAACTTTATAAGGCGCCAAGTGATGCAGCCCGTGTGGTAAAGCCCGGAGATACAGTGGATATTGAGCCCGGTACCTATTACGACTGCGCGGTCTGGACAAGTAATGATATTACTATAATGGGATCCGGCCCTGGTGTTGTACTGACTGACAAAACCTGTGAGGGCAAGGCGATCTTCGTAATTCATGCTAACAACGTGACGGTCAATGGCATTACATTCCAACGCGCACGGGTACCGGACGCAAATGGCGCTGGAATTCGCGAGGAGGGTGTCAACCTTACTCTTAATAATGATAAGTTCCTCGACAATCAGGAAGGCATCCTGGCTGGCGATAATCCGACAAGTTCGATTATCATCAGAGACAGTGAATTCGATCATAACGGCGGCTGTATGAGATCCTGTGCACATGGCATTTATGTCGGTCACATTGCGCTTCTGCAGATCGAGGGATCGCGCTTTTTTGACACGCAGGTGGGGCATCACATCAAGTCCAGAGCCATGCGTACCGTTCTTATCGGCAATCATATTGAAGACGGACCGCATGGTACTGCCAGCTACGAAGTTGACATACCCAATGGTGGAACGCTGGTGATGACCAATAACGTGGTCGAGAAGGGCCCCCATAACCAGAATCACTCCGCAGCAGTGGTGATCGGCGAAGAAGGTGTCTCGCAGCCAACTGCTGAGCTCGTCTTCAAACACAATAGTTTCACCAATGACGGTCCGCCAACTGTGTTTGTCCGTAACATTACGGCAACGCCGGCACGGCTGATCGGTAATACCTTCAAGGGAAATGCCATTAGGCCACTCGTTGGTGATGGTTCGGTGCACTAAGATTGCTACGGCTCAGTGTAGGTTTTCTGTTGGCATTGTATCTGACCGCGCCGCTTATAGCGCGGGACAGGGTAGGGGCCATTTCGTGGCCCGGATTCCAGATTATTATTTGGCAGAACAAGACGGTGCCCCAGTACCTCAAGCTTCGTGCTATGGGAGTTACAGCGGCCCGGGTACAGGCCAACCGTCATGGCGAAACGCGGGCGTCCGCTGCGCGGAAGGTAGCGCCGCTCAAGCTTGCGGGGCTGCGGCCCTATATCGAGAATATCGCCACCGACTTTTATTCGGCCTATCATCGCTGGACGCCACATAAGCCAGTCAATTGGCGCTTTGTCGAGTTACAGGCGCTCGCCGCAAAAGGTGGGCAGGATAAGTACATATTCCGGCGTCAACCCAGCCTGTCCGATCGCCATGCCCTCAGAGTAATCGAGAGGCGCCTGACCCAAACCGTACGGGCCTATGCCGCCTACCATCCCCTATACTTCAATTTGGGAGATGAAACAGGTATCGCTGACCTTTCAGCCGCATGGGACTTCGATTATTCGCGACCATCGCTCCGCGCCATGCGCGTGTGGCTACGCCGTCAGTATCGAACGCTGGCAGCGCTCAATCGGGAGTGGGGAACCCAATTCCCGGACTGGCGCGATGTAACTCCACCAACCACAACTGAGACGATGGCCCGGACCGATGGGAATTATGCAGCCTGGTCTGATTTCAAAGCATTCATGGATTTCGCCTTTGCAAATGCCATCCATGATGGCAGTAGCGCCGTACATCGCGGTGCCCCCTGGGCCCGGTCTGCGATTGAGGGCGCGCAAATACCGGGCTGGGGTGGCTACGATTACGCACGGTTGGCCCCCGCTGTGGACGTTATGGAACTTTATGATGTGGGAGAAAATCTCGCGCTAGCACAAAGCTTCCATCCAGGTCTTATAGCGCTCACAACTTCCAACTGGTCGCACCCGAATGCCCAGCACTACGCCTGGCGGGAATTTTTGCGCGGAACGCGGGGTATGATCTTGTGGGACCCAACCAATGGACTAGTTCAACCTGATGGAGAAGTCACCACAGAGGGAAAGCGGGCTGCATGTTTCTTTGCCGAAATGCGAACCGGTGTCGGCCCACTGATTAGGTCAAGCGAACGGCTCATGGCACCGGTCGCAATTCTTTATTCTCCAGAAAGTTTTCGTATTCAGTGGCTACTGGATCATAGAAATCTTGGCGAGGCCTGGACCCAGCGCGGTTCGGCCGCCGAAAATGAGGACAACGCCGTACGCCGAACGCAGCACAGGGACTACAAAATGTTCCTACAATTGGGGCTTACCCCGGAATTTGTCGACGAGCGCCAAATTAGCGCGGGAATTCTAGTAAAAAGACGGGAAAAGATTCTCATCTTGCCGCAGACCCTTTCGCTGTCGCGACGCTCAGCCGGCGCCATTCGCAATTTTGTGAAGGCTGGGGGGATACTCGTTACGGATGGTCAAGTTGGGTTGTTCGACGGTCACGGTCGCCGCCTTGCACTCACATTGTTGGCCCACTTACTGAAATCCGGAAACCCGCACGTGGTCGCTCTGCCAGCTTCTCACGCGCTTGCGGTGGCAATGGTTTTAAACGTTCTAAGGGCCGCAGACATTTCTTGGCAGGCCCGGATAAGAACACCCGCTGACCGGATCGAGGAGTTTGTCTATCAGCATGGATCTGTCAGGCTGCTTGTCTTGCTTTCTGACGCAAGCATATCGGAGACTGGTCGCTCCGTTCCCGTCACCCTTTTGTTGCCCCATGCCGCCAACGCCTACGATATCCGCGCCCGACGCTTTCTCGGAAACGCCGTCAACATTAAAGTCGATGTCAGCAATGCGAACCCGACCGTACTTGCCTTAACAAACGCACCACTCTCCCGACGTGTGTGCCGAGAACTATTTAAGTGGGACACGTGCCCCGATCAACCGCATGACGTACACAAGAAAATGCGGTAGGCGCGCGCGTACCTGGTCGGGAGAAATCGGAGAGCTAGGTCATGATCTCCCCGTTTGGTGATTATTTACGGGTCCGCGCTGGACGTAAGGCTGTACTCGTGATGTTGGCTGCTTTTGTCGCCCTCGCGCCATCGTCAGTGCTCGCGACCATCTATCGCGTGGGTCCGAACCAGACGCTTAGGGAGCCAAGTCAGGCGTCGCGCCTTGTTGCGTCGGGAGATACGGTGCTGATCGAGCCGATGCCTGGAGGCTATTACGACTGTGCGGTTTGGCACGCCGATAACCTCACCATTGAGGGTGTTGGCCCGAATGTGCTCATGACGGACATGACCTGCCAAGGCAAGGCGATCTTTGTCACGCGCGGTCGCCATATTACGATCCGCAATCTGACGTTTGCACGGGCCCGCGTTCGGGATTGGAACGGCGCGGGTATTCGCGCGGAAGGTGCTGATTTGCGAGTCGAGCACGTCCGCTTCAACAACAATGAAAGTGGAATATTGGTCGCGGATTCACCCGGCAGCCGCATCCTTATCAAAGACAGTCAATTTGTCGCCAATGGAGTATGCGGGCCCAATCACTGCGGCGGAAGTATAGAGGTTGGAAGGATTGCAGAACTCGACGTCATCAATTGCCGGATCAAGAGTTCAAAGGGCGGCGATGACATTCGTTCGTTGGCTGGTCAGACTAATCTTATTGGCGATACTATCACCGATAACCGGAAAATATCCACGGCCTATCTTGTGGACCTGCCAGATGGCGGATCTCTTTCTATGCATAACAACACACTTAAATTAACTCCTCTGTCGATGCCGCCACCGGCGCTCGTCAGGATCATGCAGGGCCTGGGAGCACAAAGTGTTAAAACTCTTGCTTTTTCTGATAATACGCTACGCGATGACACCGGACATTCCGTAACATTCGTATTGAACTGGAGTGGCGCCAGCGCAGTGATGGTTCATAACCACCTGTCGGGCGGCGGTACGGCGGTGAGCAGTTCCGGCCATCTCTGGTTCCTGATAAAGTCTTGGATTCACTTTTGCATCGATAAATCCAAGGCAATTGCGCGCCTTGTGCGGGCACATCTATGAAAGGGCTCCTGACGCGCGCCATGCAGGTCCGAGGCAGTATCCAATAACAGTGTGCCACCGCTGTGGTTACGCATCGCTAGAGGCGTATGATCGCCGCGGTCCGCTCGCAAGAAACCGGAGTTGAAGACAGAAATTGTAGCCTCAGTGGTAGGTCCGTCCTAGGGTTTCTGGCGTTGGCTAATTGGGGACTGGCAGTTGGTAAGTGATCGAGAAAGTAGGCAAGTTTCCACCGCGGAGCATGCAAATTACCTTTAACGAGGGCCAATCGTTGGGCGGACAGTGTGGACACGCCCCATCTGCCTTGCCAACATGGCCCGTACGCAGCTTTGCCCCGGTCATCGGGGCGGCCCACGAGCACAAATAGCGAAACAGGCCCCTCCGCAGCATCAGTGCTTCCTGCCAACTGGCAAGTACATATGTCTGACGCTCTTCTCTCAGGTGGCTTGGTTTAAAGCGCGTAGCCGCAAAAAAGTACCTCAGTCGCTTTGCCGGCGCCAACGGCTGCCTTTGCGCCTGGCTCTAGTCGCTGCAAGCTCAGTTGGTTCCACGTCCAACTTTATGGCTAGCAGGCCGCGTGTTGGTTTGCCGTCAGGGATGTCGTCATTACGGATATACCAGATCAGCACGATGAAGACGGCTATTATCGAAAAAAGATAATAAAGCCCTTGCATGATTTTTTGTCTCCGACCACTCAAAGCTCTAGAGGAGTTATATCCGCCCTTTTTACGACACTCTACGCGAAAATGCCCATCACTTTACCACACGGCCATTCTATGACCTCCGAGCCGCTTCCAATATCAAGGCGCGGTCGACGAGGTGACAATGCCGGTTTGCTCGGAACGTGTTAGACAGATGTTTCAGATCCACCGTGTATCTTGGCACAGACCGTACGCTTGGTCTCACAAGCTGACGCAGGACACTATGTTCCGGCCTATCTCCTACGGCGCCCTATGCCCGGGTCACGAGCGGTCTGGGAAGAGTTCAACTTTACCACAAAAAAAAGGGGCGAGAGCCAGTCGTTGTTTCGCGCACTGGTGCAAGGCCGTAATTCGATCAGTAGCAATCCCAAGCGCAGCGTCGCGAGTTTGTTTATGAAGCGGGCGTCGCATCTTGTGCCGGAATTCTCTCTGCTCCCCAGGTAGGAGTGCAGCATTCGTACGATCTCGACGTAGCTGGGTTATGCGTCTTGTCTTTTGATTGGAATCGTCAATAGCCTGCGCCACGGACAGTGGATTTTGTCTTTATATTTAGTTGGTCGCGCGACGCGCAAAAGTGGAAAGGCCAATTACGAATTGAAACGGCGTTCCCATTCCAGAGCCGAGGCGATGATAATATTGGGATCCTCGTACTTCGGTATCCATTGCAACGCCTTTTTCAAGCGAGTTGAATTTGCAACAATCATAGGTGGGTCTCCCGAGCGCCTGGGGCTTTCACGAACCGCCAGCGGGCACCCTGTGACTTGTTCAACGGAACGAACTATTTCACGAACGCTCAATCCACGACCATATCCACAATTGAAAGTGGAGGACTGTCTTCCCGCGCGCAGGGCATCAAGGGCAAGTAGATGAGCATCGACCAGATCGGTCACATGAATGTAATCACGAATGCCAGTGCCGTCTGGCGTTGGGTAGTCAGTTCCAAAAATTTCAAGGTAAGGAACTCGTCCGAGCGCAGCTTGAGTCGCACGTTTAATCAAATGCGTCGCGGACGGGTTTGACTGACCTGTTCGCCCGTGCGGGTCGGCACCTGCGACATTGAAATAGCGAAGTATAATATGGCGAAAGTCATGGGCTTTGGACGCGTCTGCCAGCATCCATTCAGTCATGAGTTTTGACCGGCCATATGGGTTAATCGGAACTTGGTGAGCTTCTTCATCAACATTCGGAGTGCTTGGAACGCCATACACTGCGGCTGTTGATGAAAACACAAAATTCTTCACGCTCATTTCAACGCACGTTTGGATCAGCGCATGCGAGTTTATTGTATTGTTTGCGTAATACTTTAGGGGAATCTGGACTGATTCCGGTACGATGATGGAACCTGCGAAGTGGATTACCGCATCAATTTTATGCGCGATAATAAGTTCGCGCACCAGCTGCGTGTTTGCGACATCTCCAGCGGCAAAAACTGCATGTTCAGGTACCTGAGAACGTGATCCTGTT
>JAKAVI010000194.1 GCA_021817355.1 Pseudomonadota bacterium
GATCTTGGCCGGTGAGGGACATGATCCCACCCATGGCCTGGACCACCATGTCGTAGGCGGGGCGTGTGGCATAGGGACCGCTGTGGCCAAACCCCGATACCGCGGCATAGACCAGACGCGGATAGCGGTCTTTGAGACTGTCCCAGCCATAACCGAGCTTCTCCATGGTGCCGCCGCGATAGTTTTCGACGAGAATGTCCGCGCGCTCCAGGAGGGCTTCAAAAATCTTCCCGTCAGCCGGGTTCTTCAGATCCAGGGCGATGGAGTCCTTGCCGCGGTTGATGCTCATGAAATAGCCCGACTTCTGGGCGCCGTCCCTGGTCGGCACAAAAGGACCTATGTGGCGGGCATCATCGCCGCGCTCGGGCGGTTCGATCTTGATCACGCGCGCGCCCAGCTCGGCGAGCATCAAGGCACAATAAGGACCGGCAAGAACGCGCGTCAGGTCAAGAACGAGAAGGCCCGAGAACGGACCGGTTGCGGCATCAGGCAAAGAACGTCTCCACTCCAGTCTAGAGGCGGGTGAGGGCAGAAGCGGCAGGCGATGAACGCATTGAGACAGATGGCAGTGACAGGTAGCTCAGTCGCTAGCGGGATCTTCTGGCGGTCCGGACGCAAGGCGAAGGCCGTCGAGCGTCTGGCGAGCCTTGTCAGTGCGCGCTTGGTCAAGCTTCTTTTCGGCTTTGGTGCGACCGTGGCGCTCACGCTTGATTTTGGCCTCGGCTTCGCTTTGCGCTCGTATCCTGTTCTTGCGGACTGACCGCAGATTGATCAATTCCGCCATGGCGAGATCCTTATTGTACGGAGGTGCGGTAGGCGGGACGATCGGTGATGCGGGCACAATAGGCGGCAAGCAGAGGTGTGTCGGTCATGAGTTTAAATTGAATCATCAGATGGATGCCGCCACCCACCACGATATCGGCCGCTGAAAAGCGCTCGCCCAGAAAATAGGGCCGGTCTTTCAGGTGGGCATTGAGGACATCTTCGACCTCTTCAGGCGGCGCCCAGCCCATCATGCCGAAGACATGGTTGATGTTGAGCCGGCGGGCGATAAAGGCTGGCTCAAGGACACCAGAACGATAGGCCAGCCAAGAAACATAGGCGCCGCGCTCCGGTGCGCCGACGGTGGGAGCAAGCCCTGCTTGCGGAAACTGATCGGTGAGGTAAAGCGCGATCGCAGCAGTTTCGAACACCACGTGTCCGTCATGCGACAAGGCCGGTACCTTGCCATGCGGATGGGGATTGTTGGGATCGCGGGCACCACTGCCGTCAGCCCGGCGGATGTTCGAGACCGCGCGCGTCTCGTAGGGAACTTGCAGCTCTTCCAGGAGCCAGATGATGGTGCTGGAGCGCGAATTCGGCAGATGGTGCAGCGTGATCATGGCTTTCCTACCTTGTGAGGCTGTATCGCGATCCAGTCTGTGCAGGCCTCAGGATCGCGCCAACGCTGAGAAGAGCCTAGAGGCCGCGCTGGGCGACGGCAAGCGCAGTGAGGCGCAGGGCGCTGGCCAGGGGATTTGTACCACGGGCCGCATCGATGTGACTGACATAAAGGGCAAGGCTTTGGCCGGTCCGTGCCGCCTCGAACTCGAGAACACGCCAGAATTCCGCTTCGAGTGCGACCGAAGTGCGGTGGCCGGAAAGCGTGAAGGAGCGTTTTTTGAGGCTCACGGTGTGCGATCCAGGAGTGGGCGGAATGCAAGGGTTTTGAGAGCGGCGGCAAGGCTGCGGGCACGGCGTTGCGGTGTCATCAAAAGACGGGGTCGGCGCAGCGCACCAACATGACCGGCGGCCAGAATGGCGTTGCGGTTGGTCCAGCCCGGCCGGTCGAGCAGACGCACCTGGCGGAACACTGTTTTCAGACGGGCGCCAATGTCATGTGGGAACGGGTCATTGTCGTCGCCAACAATCAGGTTGAGGAGCACAAGACCGCGCGGGCGCAGCCGCGCCTTGACGCTGGCAAAGAACGCGGTGCTGAGCAGATGGTCCGGAATCTGCTGTCCCATATAGGCGTCAAGGACGATGGCGTCGAAACGCTGCCGCGTTCGCTTCAGGAATTCGGCGCCATCCCCTGCGCGCTGTTCGATCGCCGCAGGCATCTGGAAATAGTCCCGCGCGATCACGAAAGCGGCCGGATCAATATCTACCGCGACGAGCGATGCGCCTTTTTGGTACAGCATGCTCGCCAAGGTGCCGCCACCGCAGCCGATGAGCGCAATCCGCTGGGCCCGGCTCTGGCGGAGCAGTCCGTAAAGGGCATGAACATAGTCGGCGAGGCTGACCCCGTTGCGGTCAGCCTCACTTTGATGACCGCCACCGCGCCAGTACGACACCGTTCCGGTGGCGTTGTTCTGCTCGATGACCGCCGCAAGGGCTGTGGTCTGTGAGCTTTTGCGCACGCGTTACCTGGGTCCGATCATCTCTTCCGGGCGCACGATGGCATCGAATTCCTCAGCCGTCACATAACCGCCCTTGACGGCTTCCTGCTTGAGGGTGGTGCCATTCTTATGCGCCGTCTTGGCGATCTTGGCAGCGTTGT
>JAKAVI010000468.1 GCA_021817355.1 Pseudomonadota bacterium
CCGATCTCCCGCTCGCCGTGCCGCGACAAAAATGAAGAGCAACTGGGCAAAGCCACCTGCCAGCACACCCCAGGCTGCCGCCTCGGCCGCATTGGGAAACCAGGCACTGGCGAACAGCGCGGCAATCATCGTCAAATTAAGCAGGATCGACCAGGCGGCCGCAGCAGCAAATTTTTCCAGCGCGTTGAGCATTGCCGACAGCTGAACCACCACCACTGTCAGAATGAGATAGGGAAAGGTGATGCGGGACAGATGGGCAGTCAGCGCAACCTGACCGGGGTTTTCAGCAAACCCCGGCGCCATGATGCGCACCACAAGCGGCATCGCCCACAGCGCCGCAACCAGTATGACGATCTGGACCGCCATCTGCCAGGAAAACACCGCATCCGCAAATCCAGCCGCGGCGTTCCTCTCGCCGCGCGCCTGCAGGGCGGCATACCGGGGCAGAAAGGCGGGGTTGATCGTCCCTTCACCAAACAGGCTGCGAAAATAGCTCGGAAACAGAAACGCGACGAAGAAGGCATCCGACAGAGGGCCCGCCCCGAGGATCGCCGCCTGCAATATGTCGCGGATGAAGCCCGTGATGCGCGAAAGCAGCGTAAAGCCGCTGACCGACAGGAAGCGACGGAACATCAGTTGTGCCCCTTCATAGTCCCGACCTCGGCAATCAACCTCTCGACATAAGGCAGAATGTTGGAAACGATAATTTTCTCGCCTTCAACATTGGGGTGGATGCCATCTGCCTGATTGAGCCTGGGGTTGAGGGCGACGCCTTGCAGGAAAAAGGGGTAGAGCAGAACATGCTGCTGTCGGGCCAGTCGGGGGTAGATGGCATCGAATTTTTTCACGTAGAGACGTCCAAGATTGCGCGGCGCCTGCATGCCCGCGAGCAGCACCCTGACATGATCCGCCTTCAGCTGCGCGACAATGGCTTTAAGATTACGCTCCGTGTCTGACGGTGGCAGACCCCGCAGGGCATCATTGGCGCCAAGCTCGACGATCGCGGCATCGGGATGGTCGGCCAGCGACCAGCCCAGCCGAGCCAGCCCCCCTGCCGAGGTATCGCCAGATACTCCAGCGTTGATAACCTCAGCATCAATGCCCTTCTTCCTGAGCGCGTCCTGCAGCACGCTCGTGAACTCGGTGCCCGGTGGCAAACCATAGCCTTGCGTCAGACTGGTACCCAGAGCCAGAATGCGTATCGGTGCCGCACTGGCGGCCCGTCCCGCCAGGAACAGCACCGCCAGAACGGCAGCGATAGGCCATAACGGCGGCCCAATCCAGTCAGCGTCCAAACGGGTCGTGCGCACGGTGCAGTCCTTCAGTCTCTCGCAAGGGAAATATCCGATGCATCCTCCTGCGTCGCAAAGTCCGGCGGTCGATCTTGCAGGGGTATCGTTGACGTTACCAAGCGCCGCCGGGCCTGTCGCTATCCTCAAGGGCATATCGCTTCGTATTGCGGCTGGCCAGACGGTAGCCCTGCTCGGTCCGTCCGGCTCGGGCAAATCCTCGCTTTTGATGGTCGCCGCCGGGCTCGAGGCGCCGACGGAGGGCAAAGTCATGCTTGCCGGCACCGAGCTCGGCGGCCTTGACGAAGACGAGCTCGCACGCTTTCGCGGCCGCCATGTCGGCATCGTGTTCCAGAGTTTTCACCTGATCCCGACCATGACCGCACTCGAGAACATCGCCGTTCCGCTCGAACTTGCCGGCCGGCGTGATGCCTTTGCCTGCGCCCGGCAGGAGCTCGCGGCGGTGGGCTTGGCCGCGCGCGCCGCACACTATCCCGGCCAGCTGTCAGGCGGGGAACAGCAGAGAATTGCCCTGGCGCGGGCAATCGCACCACGTCCAATCGTCCTTTTTGCCGACGAACCTACTGGCAATCTGGATGCTGCGACCGGCGAGATCGTCGCCGATCTGCTTTTCAGTCTGCATCAGCAAAGGCGCACCACTCTTTTTCTGGTCACCCACGACGAACGCCTTGCACAGCGCTGTCAACGCATCCTGCGACTGAAGGACGGCACCATTGTAGCCGACGAGACAAGGCGATTTTAAACTTGTTCCCAGCAACCGGCGTGGACCTTGCAAGTGAGGCATTGAAGCTCTTGGTTATGTCGCCTTCCGTTTTTCACCCAAGACCGATCGGTGTGCCACAGGGATGCGGGAGGCCAATCCGGCAACCTGGCCGTGGCACACTTCCGAGCGCCCTAGCCCAGATCTGCGGCCAGATGGCGGGGTGGCTCACCTGGCCTGACGCACTGATCAAGACCGGGTCAAAAGCCTGCACCACCCTCATCGTTTCTGCACCAGCGGCAGAGCATCGCCGCGCGCGGAGAGCACCATGATACGGCTCCTCTGTGCCTTAGGTGTTGGTCAACGCCAGTTACGTGGTGGCTTCAACGGACTTGGCATCTTTTTCGCGGCGCTACTGTTCGGAGTGGTGGCGATTGCGGCAAGCGGTTCACTCTCCGATGCCATCCTGACAGGTCTTGACCAGCAGGGGCGGGTACTTTTGGGGGGAGATGTTTCGGTCAGTC
>JAKAVI010000277.1 GCA_021817355.1 Pseudomonadota bacterium
TGACGGGAGCGTTCGACTACCCCCAAGGTCCCACCCCGCATCACCTCTCCCAGATTGACCGGCGGCATGTACTGGTCCTGGTCACTCATCCAGATGCGGTTGGTAGGATCGAGCGACAAATAGATGGTGCGCGCCAAAAATTCTCCCTCGGCAGGCTCGGGGATCGGGGTCTCGCGCAACTCCAGATCGCCGGCGGCGATGTCGCCAACGGGACGGCGGGCCAGTATCCATTGGCGGTTCATGACGGGCATTTGGTACTCCCATGTGTGAAAACTGGACCCAAGCCTAGCCGAGCCCTGAGGTCTTTGCCGAGTGCTGCGCCATGGTGCTGGCGAGCGGCGGCCGGCCGGGTTATAGCAAGCCATGGTGCGTCGTGTTGCTCTGTTGCTGCTGGTTCTCTTGGCCTTAGCTCCTGTAGGGGCAATGGCCGGAGCGCCCAAGGTCCGCGTGAGGCTGATCAGCGAGACGGCAAGTGTAGCCCCCGGGGGCCGTCTTCGGGTCGCCTTGGAACAGGATATTCCGGCGGGCTGGCACACGTATTGGCGTAATCCCGGTGCGGCCGGAACCCCCACCACGCTCACCTGGAGCTTGCCCGCAGGATGGCGGGCAGGGCCATTGCTGTGGCCCTATCCGGAACGTCTCGCAACCGGTCCCCTGATTGATTACGGCTACGAGCACACGGTCTGGCTGCTGACCGATCTTGTCGCGCCAAAGGGGCTGCGTCCGGGGACGCTGGTCACGCTCAAGGCCACGGCGCAATGGCTCGTCTGTAAAGAGATCTGCATTCCCCAGTCTGCGGCCCTGACACTGCCCGTCTCCATCACTGCGACACCGCCTGTGCCCTATGCCACCATTGCCGCGCGCTTCGCTGCGGCGCGCGCCAAGCTGCCCATACCGTCGCCTTACAAGGTACGCTATGGCCGCCATGGTCGGCAGCTGGTCCTCTTCGTTGCCGCCCCGAAGCTGGCATTGGCCGCGCCCACGCACGCGCTTTACGCGCCTTTCCATGGCGGGCAGATCGTGTCTACAGCCGTCCAGCGTCTGCGTCGCCTGCGCGGCGGTATCGCCCTTGCGCTTGAGGCTCGCCCCCATCAGCGAGGGCCGCTCCAGGGGGTCCTCGAATTGCGCGATGCCAGCGGCGCGGTCACGGCGCTTGCGATCGATGCGCCGGAAGGGCCGGTCCCCAAGGTCGATTTTGCGCGCAGGCAAAGCCAGAGCCTGATGCTCGCCTTGGTGCTTGCCCTTGCCGGAGGGCTCATCCTCAACCTCATGCCCTGCGTGCTGCCGGTTTTGGCGATCAAGATCCTCGCCATCGCCGAAAGTGCCCAACACCAGCGCGTGCGTGTGGCCGTCCAGGGTCTTGCCTATGGCGCCGGCGTCCTTCTGGGCTTTGTCGGCCTGGGAATGGGCGCTGTCCTCCTGCGCGCCGGTGGTAGCGCCGTGGGGTGGGGCTTTCAGTTGCAGCAGCCGCTCTTTGTCGCGCTCTTTGCTCTGCTCCTCTTTGCCGTGGGGCTGAATTTTTCCGGTGCGCTCGAGCTCGGACGGGGATTTGGCGGCGGCGGCCGTCTTGCCGGCCGCGCCGATGCCTGGGGCGCCTTTTTCACCGGCCTGCTAGCGGTTGCAGTCTCTGCCCCCTGCACAGCACCGTTCATGGCGACGGCGTTGGGCTACGCACTGTCGCAAACTGCTGCGGTGGCCATTATCGTCTTCACTGCTCTTGGCGTTGGCTTTGCTGCGCCCTTTGTCCTGCTGGCGCTGATGCCGAGCTGGCGGCGCTGGCTGCCGCGACCGGGCCTTTGGATGGTGCGCCTGCGAGAGGCCTTGGCCTTTCCGATGTATGGCGCAAGTGCGTGGCTGCTGTGGGTGCTGACCGAGGAGGCCGGTACCACCGCCCTGATCGAAACCCTTGCGGCCATGATCGGTATCGGCTTTGCGGCCTGGGCCTATCATGCGAGCCGTCAGGCGGGGAATTTCTGGCGTCGAGCCGGCGGGATTGTAGCGGCTTTGGCCGCAGCGGCGTCGCTGAGCGGACTTGGTCTGGTCTATCACGATGCCAGAGCAGGCGGCGGCGTGAGCGCGGTCACCGCCGCGGGGCTGGATGCGCAGCCTTTTACGCCGCAGCGGCTGACGCAGCTGCGCCAGTCGGGCCGTCCCGTCTTTGTCGATGCCACCGCTGCGTGGTGCATCACCTGCATGGTCAATGAGAAGGTGGCGCTGGAGGCACCAAAGGTCCAGCGGGCCTTCCGGCGTGACCATGTGGCCTATCTGGTTGCAGACTGGACAAGCCGCGATCCCCAGATCACCGCATTGCTGCGCGCCCATGGGCGCGCCGGTGTTCCGCTCTATCTTTATTACGCGCCAGGCGCGGCGCGGGCGAAGGTACTGCCACAGATCCTCACACCGGATGAGCTGTTGCAGCTCATTGCTCCACCCGCGCAGCTTGGCTGAATTATTTCGTGGTCATGCCGTTTAGTTCCGCCTCGACTTTGGCGGCGGTGGCCTGGGCGGTGTGGAGGTTCTTGTCCTTAAGGC
>JAKAVI010000039.1 GCA_021817355.1 Pseudomonadota bacterium
CAAAGCGGCGCTGTTGCAATTGACACGTCATCTGGCGGCGCAGCTTGGGCCAGACGGGATCCGCGTGAACGCGCTCGTTCCCGGGCCCTTTCCACGCGAAGAAGTCCAGGCCGCGGACCCGGCCTTTGCCGCCCGGCTGGCGGCTGGAACCATGCTGGGCCGGCTTCCTACGGCTGAGGAGATCAGGGGACCGCTCCTCTTCCTGGCTTCTCCGGCATCCAGTTTTGTCACGGGAGCCGCCGTGCCTGTGGATGGCGGCTGGACCGCTTGGTAGGTTAGAAAATTGGTGAGATCATGAATGCAATGGCCATACTCACCTCACTGCGTACCGCCCGTGATGGCGGCTATCCTGACGAACTTCGCGAGCATCTGCGGCGCTTCGGGCTCCTTGATGCGGTTGGCGATGTTGCTCTCGGCCGGTTGCTGTCCGAAGCCAGCTGGTTTGGTCTGCCAGGAGGCGTAACACTTGCCCGCGATGGTGATAATGACCAAGCGCTCTTTCTCGTCATAACCGGTTGTCTCGGAGTGTTCGTGGAAGACGATGACGGCAGCCGGCGCCTCGTCGCGCACATTCCTGCGGGCGAGACCGTAGGGGAGATGAGCCTGATTTCAGGCGAGCCCCACTCGGCGACACTCGTGGCCCTGCGCGATACCGAATTGCTGCGGGTTGATGCAAGGAGTTTTGACACCCTGATTGGGCGTCACCCCCGGGTTATGCTCAACCTGATGCGGATCCTGGTTCGGCGTCTGCGTGATACGACGCAACGTGGACGAGACACCGCCCGGCCGAAATCCTTTGCCATCATACCTTTGCAGGAAGGCCTTGAGGGCGAAAACATTGCGGCCCGCCTTGCTGCCGCATTGGCCGAAATGGGTTCAAATGCAGCGGTTGTTGATGCTTCTGCCGCGAGCAGGAGTGCCGATGAGCTAAATGCTTTTGAGGCCAACCACGACATTGTGTTCTATCGCGGTGATACCCCCGATGGGGCTTGGACACATTTGTGTCTGCGCCAGGCCGACCGGGTACTGCTGCTCGCGCGCGCCGATCAGCCCCTGCCGCTGCGTCCGCTCGATGTTCCAGCAGCCAAGACCCGAGTGGGCGGCCTGCCGGAATTGCTGCTGCTGCACCCCAACGGCGGCACACGCGGCTTGCCGGAGCACTTTACCCTCAAGAGCCGTCTCTTTGAGACCCATCATCACGTTCGTCTCGGTCAGCCCGACGATATTCGGCGTCTGGCCCGCTTTATCTCCGGGCGTGCCGTCGGCCTCGTTCTTGCCGGTGGCGGGGCTCGTGGCTTTGCCCACATCGGCGTACTGAAAGCTTTAGCCGAGCAGCGCGTACCTTTTGACCATTTGGGGGGAACCTCGATGGGCGCGATAATTGCCGCCGGGGTTGCCATGGAATGGAGCCTGGAGGAATTGGCTACGCGCATGCGCCACGCGTTTGTTGAAACCAACCCCTTGTCTGATTTTACGTTGCCCCTGATTGCCATCGTACGCGGGCGAAAGGTTTCCAATCTGCTGCGCGAACATTTTGGTGACATTCGAATTGAAGAGCTGGCCAAGCCTTTCTTTTGTGTGTCCTCAGATCTCACAACAGGACGCATCCACGTGCATCGCCAGGGCGTGCTGTGGCGGGCCCTGCGAGCCAGCGTTGCCTTGCCAGGCATTTTGCCGCCGGTCACGCAGCACGGACATCTTCTGGTCGATGGCGGTGTGATGAACAATTTGCCCGTTGATGTCATGGCGCAAAGCCGTCATGGTCCGATTATTGCGTCGGATGTCACGGGTGAAGTTGACCTGCATGCGACCGACGAGCGTTATGGCGAGCGGCCGTGGTGGTGGCTGATCAGCCAACGCATGCGTGGTACCCCATCGATCGTCTCGATTCTAATGCGATCTGGCACCGTTGGTTCGGAAGCTCAGCGACGCATCGTGCGCGAACAGGCGGACTATCTGTTTGAGCCTCCGCTGGCCGAGGTGGGGCTGCGTGACTGGAAGAAGTTCGATCGCGCGATTGCCGAAGGCTATGCGCATGCCAGCACGCGCATTGAGCAGCAGGGCGTGCCGCTGACTGACGCCTGGAGTGATGGTCCCGCGGTTTCGCTGCCGCAGCCTTTGGCTGCCCTATAGCATCGTGCCCGGACGATCCCAGCGCCGAGCCCATTTCCCGGAAACTGGACCGTGATCTGGCCCTGCCACCCGGAGGCCGCTGATGCCAGCTCCGTGTCGGGCGTCCTCCTCCCGTGCACCCGCCACGTCAGGCTCGTGTCCCAGGGGCATGGTCGTGGCCGGGAAGGGCCCTCGTCGCACGGGGGCCGAGGATGTCAGATCCGGTGCCCTTCATTCTTAGCGCAGTCGCTGCCGCTGGAGGGGGTCGCCCTGGCCGCGTTCGCAAGTTGCTCCAGCCACTGGCACAAGGCGGCAATGCCAGCGCGATCAACCGCATAGATGCGGCGCGTACCGCAAACCGAAGGTTGCACCAGACCGGCTTCCCTCAAGATCCGAAGATGCTGCGATACCG
>JAKAVI010000021.1 GCA_021817355.1 Pseudomonadota bacterium
CGCCCGCATCGGCCTCGGAATAGACCGCCACCGTGCGATAGCCGCAGGCCTTCGCGGTGCGCAGGATGCGAACGGCGATTTCGCCGCGATTGGCAATCAGGATCTTGCTGAAACTGCGTCTGGCCATGTGGTTACGCGTCCTCCGCCCAGCGCGGCTTGCGCTTTTCGATAAAGGCGGCGACGCCCTCGCGTCCCTCCGCGCTCAGCATGCAGCTGGCAAAGCCGTCCGCAGCAAAATCGAGCGCCGCGCTGCGCGGCCGGCGCAAGGCTTCAAACACGATCTTTTTGGTCACGGCATTGGCGCCCGGGGCACAGCGTGCGATCTGCGACAGAACCGCACTGCAATGATGCTCGAGCTCCTCGGCCCCATCGGCAAGGAGATGACCGATACCAAGGCGTACGGCCTCCGTGCCGGTAAAGCGTGCGCCGGTCAGCATCAATCGCCGCGCCTGGGTCAATCCCACGCGTTCCACCACGAAGGGCGCGATCTGCGCCGGGGGAATGCCGAGGCTGGTCTCGCTGAGCTGAAAGCGGGTTTCCTTTTCCACGATGGTGACATCACCGACGCACGCAAGACCAAGCCCACCGCCAACTGCCCCGCCCTCGACCAGCATCACCACGACCTGTGGCTGCTCGTTGAGCTTGATCATGAGATCCCCGAAGCTGCGATTGGAGCGGGCGATCTCGGCGGCGTCACCCGAACCCTGCATGCCAGAGCGGAAGCCCTTGATATCGCCACCGGCGCAGAAAACCCCTCCCTTGCCGCGCAGCACCAGGGTGCGGATGCTGCGATCGGCGTGCACCGCATCCAGTATGGCGTGCAGGTCGCCGACGATTTCCGCCGAGAGAGCGTTGCGCGCCTCTGGCCGATTGAACCAGAGGCGCAGCACGCTGTTCTGGCGTTCGACAATGAGTGCCTCGGTTTGCGGCAGCGTGGTCATATCTTCGTTCCTCACATCCGGGCGATGCCAAAACTGTTGGGCGTGACGGTGCGGTGGCGGGCCTCCCAGCAGGTTTCAAGCAGGAAGCCCAGCACCTTGCGCGTATCGCGCGGATCGATCAGCCCGTCGTCCAGCATGTGGCCGGACGTATAGAAGGCATCGGACTGGCCATCGAAATGCTGGATCAGCATGGCTTCCTGCGCCTTCATCTGGGCCTCATCGAGGGTCACGCCCTTGCGCGCGGCGCCAGCCTGCATCACCTGTGTCATGGTCCGCGCCGCCTGCTCGCCCCCCATCACCCCGGTCCGCGCATTGGGCCAGGAAAACACGAAGTCAGGATCATAACCGCGCCCGCACATGCCATAATTGCCGGCGCCGAAGCTCGCCCCGATCATAAAGGTCAGGCGCGGCACGCTCACATTGGTCACCGCCTGGATCATCTTCGAGCCATGCTTGATCATGCCGGCCCGCTCATAGGCCTTGCCGACCAGATAGCCGGTGGTGTTCTGCAGAAAGACGAGCGGTATTCCAGCCTGGTCGCACAGCTGCAGGAACTGCGCCGCCTTGGTGGCACCATCGGGATCGATGGGACCATTATTGCCGATCAGGCCCACGGCATGACCATAGACTTCGGCCTGCAGGCAGACCGTGGAGAGGCCGTAGAGCGGCTTGAAATCGAGGATATCAGAACCATCGACCAGCCGCGCTACCACTTCGCGCACATCATAGGGCTTGCGGTAATCAAGAGGTACGATGCCGGCGATCTCTTCGGGATCATAGGCCGGTGCAGCCGCCACCCTGGGCGGGACCACCGCACAGCGCGTATTCCACTGCAGCCGTGCCACGACCTCGCGGGCAATCAGCAGACCATGGGCATCATCTTCGGCCAGATATTCGGCGAGGCCGGAGACGGTGGCGTGCATCTCAGCGCCACCGAGTTCTTCCTCACTTGCCACCTCACCGGTGGCCGCCTTAAGGAGCGCCGGGCCGGCGAGGAATGCTTTGCCGCGTCCCTTCACGGCGACGACATAGTCGCTCAGCCCTGGCATGTAGGCGCCACCGGCCGTGGAGGCGCCGTGCAGCACCGTCACCACCGGACAGCCTGCCTTCGACAACCGGGCCAGATTGGCGAAGAGACCACCACCTACAACAAAGCCCTCCACCGTGTATTTCATCAGGTCGGCGCCTGCGCTTTCCACCAGATGGACGAAGGGCAGCTTCTTCTGCAGGGCAATCTCCTGGCAGCGGCGCAGACGGTAGCCGCCGGCGGCGGTCATGGCGCCGGCATTGATCCCGCTGTCGTCGACCACGATGGCAACACGCACGCCGGCGACAAAGCCGATGCCGGCGATGACATTGCCGCCCGGGATCGAGCGTTCCGCATCCTTGGTATCGAGGAGATAGCCGGCAGCATTACCGATCTCCAGAAAGGGCATGCCCGGATCCAACAGACGGGCGAGGCGTTCATGAGGGGTGAGCTGCCCGCGCGCCTCGAAATGAGCCTTGCGCTTTTCGGATTCACGACGCGAACGGCGATTGATGTCGCCCAGCCGTTCGACCAGCGCCAGCATTTC
>JAKAVI010000319.1 GCA_021817355.1 Pseudomonadota bacterium
CGATCTTCCCACCCTTGGCCACGTCATCGGTTAGGTCATCGCGCCTCCCAAGCAGCATCACACCCTGGCGAGCTTGCAGGCTGGCAAAAGCACTGAGCATCGGCATTTCGGCGCGGCAGGGTGTGCACCAGCGCGCCCAGAAATTGACCACCACCACCTTACCCCGCCATTGCGCGATGTTGAATCGCGTCCCGCTGAGCTCTGTGCCTGCAAGAGCTGCAGGCGCCGACCGTGCGGCAACGCTGGCAGGAGACAGGAGACCAAGGAGGGCGCCGGCAATAAGCCAGACCCGGGCCAGGTTATAAAAATGGGACAGACGCAGTTTACAGCGCATAGGACACCACCACTTTGAACTGTTCGGGCGCGATCAGCTGATAGCCTCGCACATCCTGATAAATCGGAAGTTCGATATCGCCATAGATCCTGATACGCCCGGTGTCGAACTCAAGACCAGGTGCGAGCAGAAGGCGGCTGTATCCCGAGTTTGGGGGATCGGCCAGACTGCCATGATCCGCCATCCGCACGCTCGCCAGAATCTGGAGCATCGGCGCAACTTTGCTCTGCGCGCCCACATACCAGCTGTTGTAATAGGCCCCGAGCGCACCATCGACTTCCGCCCCAGGCTGATAGCCCGGCCTGTGCAGCACCGGTGTGTCGCTCATCAGCTGGCCATACCAGATCCAGTTGGCATCTTGATCAAGCGCCCCTTGATGATAGAGCCCAAGCAGGAGATCTGTGCTGCCGGTGCCGATTTCCGTGTCGGCATCAAAGCCCTTGAAGGAGCTATCTCCGGTCGGCAGCTTGGTACCAAAAATGAGACCCGTCGACATATCACCGGAAAAGCCGGAATAGATGCCCATCAGGCGAATATCCCCAAGGGCGGTGTGATCAAAGCGGTTGAGCGCACCAGCATTCACGGTTGCAAAATGGCGCTGCCAAACGGGCAATTGCGCCATGACGCCCCATGACCGATTGAACATGTACTGGCCGCCCAAGGTCATGAAATTGGTGCGGATCTTGCGGTCAGGATTGGCCAAGCTGGGAGCGCTTGCGTTTCCATGCCAGTCCTGCCGCTGGTTCATGAAGTCATCTTCAAAATAAATGGTGCCTCCGGCGCCACTGGCAAAGAGCGAAGCGGTACCGACATCAAACACACCGCAGCCGCAGGCGCAGGCCATCGCCTGGCGTGAACTGAGCGTGACAAGAATTGCAAGCCCGGCAAGGATGAGGGCTGTGCGCGCGCGAGAAAAAGCCATATGGGGCCTCGATGGCAAAATGGAAGACAGGGCGTGGCGGGCGCCCGCTACGCCGGATCCTGAGGACAAAAGAGCTCAGATCAGCGCGGGAGGTCCGCGCGGCGAGCCGGTCTCAAGGACCGGCGCCACAGGTACAAGGTGCCGCAGCTGCTGCGGAGCCTGTCGCCAACTCAGAGGCGTGGCTGGAGAAAGATGCGATGGGGACCCGCTCCTGCCCAGATGGGCGGCTGCCGCAAACGGACAGGGGCGCATGCGATCATGATGAGAGTGGCCAGGACGCCCTGGCATACCAGCCATATTCATGGACTGGCGCGCAGATCCGTGCGCAATCCCGTCACAGACCTCAAGCCAGGTGCCGTCCGCCAGGCTCGTGGCCGGCATCCAGCCTGCTGGCAGGACGGCGCGCAGAAGCATGCCGGCAAGCGCCAGCTGCAGACCGATAGTGATGCGCGTCCGCGGCAGCATCGCGTCCGCTCCTTGGCTCAGGTTCCGCCTAGCGCAGATCTGACACCTGGACAAGACCGCCAACTGTCAGCTGCGCCCCCTCACCGCTCGGCGGTACGGGATACAGCGGCAATTTGGCTCTGCGTGCGAAGGCGTCCCCAATGGGCCCGTCCCTGTCGACGGAACTGCGGCGGACGCTGCTCAAGATGGTGTGCAGCCAGCCAGAGCCGTTTCAAGTGGCGTTTGTAGCCGGACGAAGGCGCATCGACGTAGGCGGTACGGCCATGCAGCACATGGTAATTGTTGATGAACTGCATGTCTCCCGGCGCCAGCTCCATAGTGATGTTATACTCCTGACTGCGCGCCATGGCGCTGACCACGTCGAGCGCTTCAAGCGCTGTCGGCGACAGGCGCGGCGCGTCGGCGTGGCGCTGACTGGCCCGAATGTAGTGCGGTATGAACCGCACGAAGAGACGCTGTTCAAACGCCGTAAACACCGGAAAGCTGTAGAACGGCTTGGCGCCATCGGGCTGTTCGCCACGAAAATCATACGGTAGCGGGTCATAGAGCGCACGGGCCAGCGCAGGGCGCTGCGCCACCAGATCATTGTGTATGGCCACCGCATTGGCGACTATGGAAAGGCCACCTGTCCTGGCGGAACGCAGGCACATCAAACCGATCAGGTCGGCACCGTCAGTATGAAAATCAAGCGCCACCTGTCCAAGCTCATTGCCACGGAAGGTGGGATCGCTGAGCGCCTTGCCCTGATCGGTAACATCCCCCATCAGATGGCCATATTTGTTCTGCGGC
>JAKAVI010000150.1 GCA_021817355.1 Pseudomonadota bacterium
GATCAACTTCACCGTATGCCCGAACGCTTGCAGCAGCCGGGCCCAGTGATGGCTCGCACCGCAGGCTTCGATCGCGATCACCGTCGGTGCAAGCTTCTCGAGGAACGCCACCATCTCCTTGCGCCGCGGCTTCTTGCGCAGAACCAGTGCCTCGGTGCCATTCACCCCGTGAAGCTGGAAAATATGCTTCGACGTATCCATCCCAATTCGGCTGATTTCGTCCACGGGCGGTCTCCCTTGTCTGAGATCAGCAACGACCTCATTCTGGCACATCGATGCCGTCGGGGGCCGTCCACACCAACAACACAGCGCGTGCTGACCGACGGCGAACTAGCCGGCGTCGTCGCTGACAACCACCGCGTCACGCAGAAACTCGTGCGCGTGGAGGCTGCCCCACGGCGCGCCATCGGTGGCGGGCCGGGATCACCGGCGCGCTCGGGGGTACGGCTGTAGATATGACGCTGCGCTTGGACAACGCTGGCGCGTTGCCCACATCTCCACAGCCGCAGCAACAGCAGACAGCATGCGCTGCATGATGATATCAGGAGGTCAGAGCGGCCACATCTCCAACTAAGCAGCGACCCAAAATGGCCCTCAGACCGGGGTCCACCTCACGGCACCCGAATGGCCAGTTATTCCCACATCTCCTCAAGCGAACGTCCCTTTGTCTCGATACCAAGAAAAGCTGTCGCCAGAATCCCGCCAATGGCAAACATGATAGGCAAGATGAGAGCGCCATTTACCCCGTAGGCCGCGATCAGGACGGGCATGGCATACGTGCCGAAAATAGCGCTTAATCGTCCGGCAGCTGCTGCTATGCCGGCGCCCGTTGCCCGCACCCGGGTCGGCCAGAGCTCCCCTAAAAGGAGGTTGTCGGTGCAGGCGGGGCCTAACCAAAGAGATATCTCAATCAGGATGAATAGAACGAAGAGAACCGCGACAGGCGGGGGAAACATAAACTCATAAAGTAAAAGCGCCAATGCGACCCCGCCAAAACCCAAATAGTTCACGAATCGCCGGCCTTTTGTATCAACCCAATGGTAGATCAACACGAGCCCGATGAGGCCTGTCCCTTGTAGAAAGAGGTTTCCGAGCGCGATTCCCGCGCTTGTTTTTGCAAAACCCGCGCCCCTCAATATCTCGGGCAGAAAGACCGAGAGGGCGTAGAATGGAGCGCCCTCGAATACGTAATTAAGAATTCCATACCAGCTGGCGCGGCGGAACCGACCGAAGATCTCTCTCAACGGGCTTCCCGTGGCGACGCCCGGCGGTCTTCCCGCAGGGTCGACGAGTCGCCCAAGGGACGTGCCGAGTTGGGCGGCCGCTTGGTGCGCCTCTGGATGGCGCCCTTGAGTCAGGAGCCAGCGCGCTGATTCAGGGAAATTGCGGCGCAAGATGAGAACGGCAATCGCAGGAATAGCGCCGGATGCCAACATCCAACGCCAGCCGTTTTCAGATCCAAACCGAAGAAACAGAAAGCCAACCGCGAAGGCGGCAATTTCACCCGCAAACCATGCCCCACCCCAGTTCAGGACCAGCACACGGCCACGACGACTTGGGGGAACAGCTTCGGCGATGATTGGAGATGCCAGCGCATAGTCGCCGCCGATACCGATGCCGATCAGGAAGCGCCAGATGATCAATTGCCATATGCTGAAGGAAAGCCCCGAAAGGATCGCAAAGATCACAAAGAAGGCGATGTCTGCAATGAAGACAAGACGTCGCCCGATGCGGTCTGCCAGACGCCCGAAAACAAGGGCGCCAATAAGGTTGCCCATAAGAATCGCGGCGGCCGTCAGTCCGATCTCGGACGGCGTCGCATGAAAGACCCCTCGAATCTCGAGCAGGGCAAGACTGATGATCGAGATGTCGTATCCGTCGAGGAATACGCCGCTTACCGACAGCAAAAGCAGGCGCCTCATTTCCGGTGTAAGCGTCTCGCCGACGCCTGCATCTATGCCAGCAGCTGCCTTCATTCCGGTCGTCCCCCTCCGCGAGACAATGGCCGGATTGCCCCGTATCCATTTTTGGTAACTGCCCAGGTATCGGGGCTTGGTCGGCAGTTGACACGGGACTCGGGGGGTGAGTCAAGCTTCCCATGTCCTCGCCGTCCGCATCTGATTGGCGCGATGAAGCTGCCGCTGAGGCCGGCCAGCCGGCGTCGTCAGAAGCGTTGATCTCGGCACTGCGGGCGCGGGACGCCGCGCAGCAGGCATTCATAGCGGCGTTGCGGGCGCGCATCGTCGAACTGGAGCGCCGGCTCGGGCTGAACGGCAGCAACAGCGGCAGGCCACCGTCCAGCGACGGGCTGAAGAAGCCGGCCCGCGTCAGCAGCCTGCGGGAGGTGTCAGGCAAGAAGACCGGCGGACAGAAGAAGCCATGGGGCGGGCGGCGAGGGTTTGGCACCATCGTTGCTGTGCTGAACCGATGAAGGTGCCCCATGACCCAAGTAGATGACCTGAGCCGCTGCCTCGCCGTCCTGGCTGGTGGTCGCACTCGGTGTGC
>JAKAVI010000229.1 GCA_021817355.1 Pseudomonadota bacterium
GGGGATGCCAGGACTGGCTATATCAGCGCAGACCGGGCAGGGCGTGGCCGAGGTTGTGGAGGCACTCGCGGATAAGGTTCGCAGTCGGCTCGATAAGCCCGGGGAAGCCCCGGTTTTGACCCGTGCCCGTCACCGAAGGGCGGTCGAGGAAGCGATGAACGCCCTGGGGCGGGCAGTGGTGGTGCCCGAGGGCGCTCCGGAGTTGATGGCAGAGGATCTAAGGCTGGCCAGTCGGGCGCTGGGTCAGATCACTGGAACCGTTGACGTCGAGGAACTGCTGGACGTCATCTTCCGCGATTTCTGTATCGGCAAATGATAATGTTTCACGTGAAACATTTGAGCCTGCGCTGTTTCACGTGAAACATCTTGCCCCGTTTCCGACGGCCGCCTATGTCTGCCCGCTATGACGAGCTTTGATGTCATCGTAATTGGCGGCGGACATGCCGGCTGTGAAGCGGCGGCAGCGGCGGCGCGCGCTGGTGCGCGCACCTGTCTTGTGACCCACAAGATTGAAACCATAGGCGAAATGTCCTGCAACCCGGCCATTGGCGGCTTGGGCAAGGGTCATCTCGTGCGCGAGATCGACGCCCTCGATGGCTTGATGGGGCGCGTGGCAGACAGCGCAGGGATCCAGTTCCGAGTGCTCAATCGCCGCAAGGGTCCAGCCGTCCGTGGTCCCAGAGCCCAGGCCGACCGTCGTCTCTACCGCGCGGCGATGCAGACGTACCTTCGCGAGATTCCGGGTCTTGAGGTGCGGGCGTCTGCCATCGAAGACCTCATCGTCTCGGACGGCACGGTGCGTGGCGTGATGACCTGGACGGGCGAGGCGTTGTTGGCTGCGGCCGTCGTGCTCACGACTGGCACATTTCTGAATGGCCTCATTCATGTCGGCGAAAAGCGGCTACCTGCCGGCCGGGCGGCGGGACCGCACGGCGCGATCGCGGCCTCGGGTGTGGAAGCTCCTGCCATCCGTCTGGCGAGCCGGCTTTATGATCTGGGTCTTGCCATGGGACGGCTGAAGACCGGTACTCCGCCACGGCTCGATCGCCGCAGCATCGACTGGTCGGTTCTTGAGGCCCAGCCCGGGGACGACCCGCCGGAACCCTTTTCCTTTCTGACAGAGCGGATCACGACGCCCCAGGTGGTTTGCCATTTGACGCGGACCACGGCGCAGACCCATGCCATCATCCGCGCCAATCTCGACCGGGCACCGATCTATTCCGGACAGATCGAGGGTACCGGGCCGCGCTACTGCCCGTCCATCGAGGACAAGGTTGTGCGCTTCGCCGGACGGGATAGCCATCAGATTTTCCTCGAACCGGAAGGTCTCGACGACGACACCATTTACCCCAACGGGATTTCGACCTCGCTTCCCGAGGACGTACAGCTCGAGCTGCTGAAAACCATACCGGGGCTTGAGAAGGCGCAGATGCTTCGTCCTGGCTACGCGATCGAGTATGATTACGTGGATCCGCGAGAGCTTTTGCCCTGGCTTGAGGTCAAGCGGGTGGGGGGCCTGTTTCTGGCGGGGCAGATCAACGGAACCACTGGCTACGAAGAAGCGGCGGCCCAGGGGCTGATGGCCGGAATCAACGCAGCCCGCCGTGCCGGCGGACAGGCGCCTCTGGTGCTTGACCGAGCCCAGGCTTACATCGCGGTCATGCTTGATGATCTGGTTACCAAGGGCGTGAGCGAGCCCTACCGCATGTTCACCAGTCGTGCCGAATACCGCCTCAGCCTGCGAGCGGACAATGCCGACCAGCGTCTCACTCCCCTTGGAAGCCGCGAGGGCATCGTGGGGAAGATGCGCCGGGAACACTTTGCCGCCAAGGCGGCGCGCCTGGAGGCGGCGCGAGGCCGGATGCGTGCGCTGAGCCTGACACCCAATGAAGCCAGACGGCATGGTCTGGCCCTCAGGCTGGATGGTGTGCGGCGTACGGCGCTGCAGCTCCTGGCACTGCCGGAGATCCCCTTCGACCGCCTGTGCCAGATCTGGCCGGAGCTTCGCGAAGTTCAGCCGGATGCGCTGGAACAGCTGCAAATCGATGCCGCCTATGCGGGTTATCTGGACCGTCAGGACGCCGATATCGTGGCCTTTCGGCGCGACGAGGGACTCGTGCTGCCACCAGATCTCGATTACCGCACGGTTTTTGGCCTTTCAACCGAAGCCATGCAGAAGCTCGAAACCATCCGTCCCATGACCTTGGGCCAGGCTGCGCGCATTGATGGGGTCACTCCGGCCGCGATCACGCTTGTGCTTGCTCACATCCGGCATCGTGCCAACCCGGTCGCGAGGGCAGGGTGATGAGGTTTGGGCCGGAGGAGTTTGCGGCTGCGAGCAATGTTTCACGTGAAACACTGGCCCGCCTCACGCGCTATGCTCAAACTCTTGCCGACTGGAACAGTCGTCAGAATCTTGTCTCGGAGGCGAGCCTCGATGAGCTCTGGCATCGTCATATCTGGGACAGCGCCCAGCTCTTTCCTCTTATTCCTGCCGCAGCCAA
>JAKAVI010000459.1 GCA_021817355.1 Pseudomonadota bacterium
GCGCCACCAATCCTACCGATGGAAGATGCCACCCCGAAGCCTGAACCCCGGAGTTCGGTTGGAAACACCTCGGAAATATAGGTATAGACGCCGGCATAGGTACCATTCATGAAGAAAGACATGAATATGCCGGCGATTAGCACAGTAGTGCCCGCGTGGGACATTGTCATGGCAATGGCGGAGACACCGCCGAGTATCAAAAAACACGATATACTAAGTTGGCGGCCAACCTTATCATTTATCCATGCCGCAGCATAATATCCGGGAATTTGTGCGAGGTATATCGCTATCGAATACGAAAAGCTCTTGGTGATAGTAAGGCCGTTTTCGACAAGCAGCGTCGGAATCCATGTAAAAAACGCATAGTACGTAAAGGTAATTGTCAGAAAAAGAATCCATGACATAGCAGTAATTCGAGCAAGCTTCTTGGACCATAATGCCAAGAAATTTGAACTGAAAGTTCCTTGTTGCATTGTCCGAGGCGGGACCACGTCTTCTGGTGGGAAGGCCGGAAGGGGGCCAACCCGATTCTGAAACTCGCGTTCCATTTTATCAAGCACCGCTTCGGCTTCGCCCACCCTCGCCCGGCAGTCCAGCCAGCGCGGCGATTCCGGCAGCGCGCGCCTCCACCAGAGCAGCATTAGAACCGGAAGGGCAGTGATTATAATGACGTAACGCCATCCATTGTGCAGCGGTGGTACAACGAAATATCCGAGGAGTGCAGCAGCAACAAAGCCGAATGAGAAAAACCCGGCCAGTGAGCCGGTGAAACGTCCACGGTACTGACGTGCAACAAATTCAGAAAGGTATGGGGCAACAATCGCGCTTTCAGCACCTCCACCAACGCCAGCAACGATTCGAAAGATGAAAAAGGCCTGCCAAGAGTGCACAAGCGCACTCCCGAACGCGGCGGCGCAATAGATACTCAGCGCCCACATCATGATCACCCGACGTCCTATCAGGTCGCCCATCATCCCGGCCGAGAAAGCACCAAAAAAATATCCAATCAGGGGGGAGCTTCCTAGAAGTCCAACTTCAAAGCTGTTGAGACCCCAACGCACCTTGAGTACGGGCAGCACAAAAGCAATGACCGCTAGCTCCATCGCAGCGAACGTGTATCCAAGTCCGCCTATCAACAGAAGACGGCGATGAAACGAATAGAACGGAAGCCGTTCTATTCTCATTGAGATTGATATCATACTCTTAACTCCCGACCCAACTATGTTCATGGATCACTTTTACGAAGTGCCACTTAGATAAGCACTTTGATATGAAGACCATCATCCGATTATACTGACAGGCTTGAACGAATCACCACCGACAAAAAGGCCGTCCTTACGCGCGGTCACGGGGGCCAGATGGGGTGGCGAGCTATAGAGGTCAGAACAGTGTGATTGGAAAGGTCCAGGCCGGATCAAAAAGCCCTTCATCAGGCTCAGTTTAGGACGAAAACCGCGATATGCCCTCCAGTATCGCGACACTATGGGCAATCGTAGGCACGTTGAATACCATGGCAGAGGCTGCAACTCCGTGCGAAGCAAGGTCGCCCAAACAGACACCGCAGTAAAGGCCGGTCTCACATGGTGAGCGAGCTTGCGAAGCTAGGAGAAAGCCGGAAGCGCGTGATTGAGACATGTCTGCCAAAACATCTGGCACCCCGCGGCTTTGGCCGCGCATCGTCGCTAAGTACCAGACGGCTTTCTGGCCCTCGCAAATGAGACGGTGGCGAAGATGGATTTATAGATCAATGACACAAAGGAACCCGCTGCAGATCAAGCTTGTGGTTACATCATGGACACGCAAGATGGTGGCTGCACTGATCCAGAGAAAAAGACGACATTACGCCCGCCGCCGGCAGCTGGGTTCAATCGAGTGATTTGTGAAAGCGCAGTACGCTAAGACCCAGCAGCCCAGCGGCGAGCAGCGCCAGCGCCAGCAGATCAGGCCACAGCACTGCAACCCCCACACCCTTGAGAAACACCGCCCGGATCACCACCAGGAAGTAGCGCAGCGGATTGATGTAGGTGAACCATTGCAACCATGTCGGCATGGCCGCGATCGGAAACGCAAAACCCGACAAGATGAACAGCGGATTGATCAGGAAGAAATTAAGCGCAAACGCCTGCTGCTGGGTACGCGACAAAGTCGAAAGCAGCAGCCCAAGGCCAAGGGCCGCCAGTAAAAACAATGCCGCGCCGAGCAGCATCACCAGTGGATTTCCGACGAATGGAACGTCGAACCACAGTATGCCGAAGGCGCTTACCAGCGTCACGTCGCCGAGCCCAATCAGAAAGAAAGGCACAGTCTTGCCGAGGATAAACTCCACGGGCCGGATCGGACTAACCATGATTTGTTCTAGGGTTCCGACCTCACGTTCCCGCACGATCGCAAAGGCAGTGAGGCTGACTACCTGCAAAAGTGTGATGGTGCCGATCACGCCGGGGATGAAAAACCACGTGTCTTCCAGACCTTCATTGAACCACGGTCGTTCCTCCAGCGACACTTGCACCGCGGGAACCGCGGCAGTGACCGCCGTGGCCGGATGGACCAGTGCTGTCTGCTCGGCCTGATAGAGCGCCACAATCTGCTCGACATAGCCGAGCGCAATCAGTGATGTGTTAGAATTGGTGCCGTCGACGATCACTTGCAGTGGCGCGGTTTGCCCATTGGCAAGGTCCTTGGCAAACCCGGCATGGATGACGATCGCCACCACTGCGCGGTCGCTGTCGATGGCGCGCGTGATCTGGCTCTGCCGGTGCGCGACATCGACAATATCGAACCTACCGGTTGCAGCGAAGTGGGAGATCAGGCCGCGGCTCGCCTGACTGTTGTCCAGATCCAGAACCGCAGTTGCCACATGGTGCACGGTGAAGGTGGCGGCGTAGCCGAATACCAGCATCTGGATCAGCAGCGGTACGAACAGGCGGAACATCGCCCACGGGTCGCGTCGGAGTTCCAAAAACTCCTTCATCAGCATGACCTGGATCCGCTCGAACATCATTCAGTCCAGTCGCTTTCGGAAGGCACGCGCGGCCAGCCACAGCACGGCCACAGCATAGATCACAAGCCCGAGCACCGGACCGATCAGTTCGACAAGGCCGCTACCCTTGAGGAACACCGCGCGCAGGATGGTGACGAAGTAACGCGGATAGACCAGCAGCGACAGAAAACGGATAGGCGCTGGCATCTGGTCGATCGGGAAGGTGTAGCCCGACAGCAGTGTGGTTGGCAGCATGGTCACCAGCAGTGCGACCTGGCTGGCACCGAGCTGGCTGCGAACCCGCACCGAAATCAGGTAGCCGATCGCCAGCACCACCACGATGAACAGTGCGGTGGTAAACAGCAGAGTGCCGACGCCACCGCGGAACGGCACGCCGAACCAGTAGACTGCCGCTAGCAGGCAGAAACTCGCATCGACCACACCGATCAAAAAATAGGGCAGCAGCTTGCCCGCCATCATTTCGAATGGCGTCACCGGGGTGGAGACGAGTTGTTCCATCGTACCACGCTCCCACTCGCGCGCTATGGTCAGCGAGGTCAGCTGCGCGCCGACCAGGGCGAGGATCACAGCGACCACCCCGGGGATGATGAAGAACCGGCTCTCCAGCCCCTGGTTGAACCAGACCTGCGGTTCCACGTCGACCACTCCTACGCCCGACGGGCGGATGCCGCGTGCCGCGCGCCACCGTGCATCGAGATCGGCGGTGACCTGCGCAACCACACCCTGGGCGTAACCCATGGCAATGTTGGTGGTATTGGTGTCGGTGGCATCGAACACAATCTGCAATGGCCCAGTGCCGGTGCTCGCCATCCGGCGTGAGAAATCGGCTGGAATGACGACAGCGCCAATGCAGGACGCGCGGTCCATCGCCCGACTAACTGCGCGATCGCTGTTGAGTGTGGCGGTGATCGCGAACCAGCCGGAAGCGACGAAGCGCTCCACCACCGCGCGGCTCGCCTGGTTATTCTCCTGGTCGAATACACAGAGCGGCACATGGCGGATGTCGAGGCTCACGCCGTATCCGAGCATCACCATCTGCATCAGCGGCATCAGCAGCGCAATCGCTAGACTGCGCGGATCACGCCACACCTGCAGCATCTCCTTGAAGGCAAGCGCTAGGATCCGGCGCAGACTCATGGTGCCAGAATGTCCCGCGTACGGCCAGCGACCAGACGCACGAAGACGTCCTCGAGACTGGCCGCGATTGGCTGGGCAACGCCGGCATGGACCCCGCGCGCCGCGAGGAAGCCAGGCAGATCCGCTGCTGCCAGCCCGCCGGCGCTCAGCAACACGTGCAGCTGGTCGCCGAAGATCGCCGCCTCCGCGATGCCAGGCGCGCCGTGCAACGCGACCAGCGCGGCGCCAAGCGGTGCGCACTCCAGCGTCACCAGCGTACCACCAAGCTCGCGTCGGCGCAGTTCGCCGGGGCTGCCGAGGGCAACCAGGCGGCCGTGATCAATCAGGGCGATGCGATTGCAGTATTCCGCTTCCTCCATGTAGTGGGTGGAGACCAAGATGGTGATCTGCTCCGCAGCAAGGCGATGGATCAGCTCCCAGAACTGGCGCCGTGCCTGCGGCTCGACGCCGGATGTTGGTTCGTCGAGGAATAGCACCGGTGGGCGGTGCAGGATCGCGCAGCCCAACGCCAGCCGCTGCTTCCAGCCCCCGGCGAGAGTGCGGACCAGCGTGTCTTCGCGTCCTTCAAGCCCAGCCATGCTGATCGCGAAGCGCCGGCGTTCGTCATAGAGCGCGTGCGGTACGTGGTAGATGCCGGCGAAGAAGCGTAGGTTCTCGGCTACCGTGAGATCGCCATAGAGCGAGAATTTCTGCGACATGTAGCCAATATGCGCACGCACCTGCTCGGCCGCATGCACCACGTCGAAGCCCGCCACCACTGCACGCCCTGCACTGGGACGCAACAGCGCGCATAGCATGCGGATGGTGGTGGATTTGCCGGCACCGTTGGGGCCGATGAAACCCACAACCTCTCCGACCGCGATCGCAAGATCAAGGTGATCGACCGCTGTGAAGGCCCCAAAATTCTTGGTCAGGCCCTCGGCCAGCACTGCAGGGGCGCCATCCGTCATGCAGGCGCTCCGGGACCAAGCAGAGCAACAAACACGTCCTCGATCCCGGGTGTGATCTGGACAATGTCGCCGGGCGCATGGCCGGACGCGGCCAGACGTGCGTGCAGTTCCTGGATGCGGAGCCCTGCGTCGTCCACCCGCACATGCACCCTGTCGCCCATCAGCAGCAGACCGAGCACACCAGGGGTATCCACCAGTGCATCGCGCATGCCGCGTGGATCGGCGCCGGTTACCGCGAGCAGCGCGCCCGGCATTGCTTGCTTCAACCGCGCCGGAGTGTCGAGGGCACGGATCCGCCCCTCATGCAACAGCGCCAGGCGTGAGCAACGCTCCGCCTCGTCCATATAGGCAGTGGAGAGCAGGATGGTGACGCCGCTTTCGCGCAACCCATACAGGATCGCCCAGAAGTCGCGTCGTGAGACCGGATCAACCCCGGTGGTCGGCTCGTCAAGCAGCAGTACCCGCGGGGTGTGGATCAGGGCGCATACGAGACCGAGCTTCTGCTTCATGCCGCCCGAAAGCTGTCCCGCCAGGCGGTGCCCGAACTCTCCAAGTCCCGCCGCGGCGAGCAGTTGCGCGCTGCGCTCCCTACGTTCCTTTCCCGATACCGCAAACAAGGTGGCGTAAAAGAAGATGTTCTCCGCCACGGTCATGTCTTCATACAGGCCGAAACGCTGCGGCATATAGCTGAGATGCAGCTTGGCGCGTTCCGGGTCGTCACGCACGTCGATGCCATCGAGCGCTATCTTGCCCGCGTCGGGGCTGAGCACGCCGGCCAGCATGCGCATGATTGTGGTCTTGCCCGCTCCATCCGGCCCGACCAGGCCAAAGATCTCGCCCTGTGCGACCGAGAAGCTGACCCCGCGTACCGCTTCGACCGGGCCGAAGCGCCGGGTGAGACTGTCGGCAAACACCGCGGCGGGGGCTTGGGGCATCGCTACCGTCCGGCCGGCAGCAAGGCGATCCGCGCGTCGGCCGGCATCCCCGGCAGCAGCTCGTGCGTCGGGTTGTCGATGTCGATGCGAATCCGATAGACCAGTGTCACACGCTCAGCATGTGTCTCCACGGTTTTCGGCGTGAACTCGGCTTCGGGCGAGATGAAGCCGATGCGGCCGTGGTAGATGTGGCCTGGATAGGTATCGGTGGTGACATCGACTGCCTCGCCGAGGCGAACCTTGCCGAGATCGGGCTCATTGACATAGGCCCGCAGCCAGACATGGTCGAGGTCATCGAGGGTGAAGATCGCCACTCCGGGAGCAGCCAGTTCACCGAGTTCTGCCTCGCGCACCGAGATCACGCCGCTGAACGGGGCACGCAGCGTGGTGTAGGACAAGGTGACACGATCCAGACTGAGCTTTGACTGGTCGGCAGCGAGGGTCGCCCGGGCCAGGACGATATTGTCCTCGGCGACCCGCACCAGGGCCTGATCGCGGGCCAGCGTGGCAGCCGACTGCGCGGCAGCGGTGAAGGCCAGATCGCGGTTCTGGTGTGATACCGCTTTGCGCTTCACCAACGCCTCGGCGCGGGCGTAGTCGCGCTGCTTCTCGGCCAGATCGTAGCGGTCGCTGATCACGGTATGCTGCGCGGCAGCCAGCGTGTTGCCGGCCACCGTCACCTGTGCCGCGGCAACGGCCAGATTGGCCTGATCGATACCAACCTGGTGCTGATAGACACGCGCGTCGACCCGGGCCAGCACCGTGCCTGCGGCGACGCGCGCGCCTTCGTCGAAAGGAAGAGTTACAATCGGAGCCGCGACCTGGGTAAAGCTCAGGACGCTCTGGTGCGCCTCAATGTTTCCGGAGACCTCGACCGTGGCAGCAGGCGCCGCACCGAAAAGAAAACGCCGCGCTGGCGGCCAGTACCAAACTGCCGTGCCGACACCGAGCACAAGCACTGTCAGCACAGTGCCGAGCAGCAACAACTGGCGCCGGCTCACCCGAGCGGTCCCCAGAAGGGGAGGCCCAGTGGCTTGGCCGGTGGCACGATGGGGCTGCCGCGCCATCGCGCGATCCCCGGTCCGGGCAGGTCCTTGCGTTCATCCATGCATCGCTCCGTTTGTCCCATCCGTAGGTGTGCAGCACCCGGACGACGTTGACGTGGATCAACCCCGCGCTCAAGACCGGATACAGCCACCGCGCGGTCGATCAAGGTCAGCCCACCTATAACAGCTGCGACGATACATTGGGCTGCCTTGCGCGGACAGTCGGAAGGCATTGCGGATTGCGGACGGGATTGCCCGGTCCCCACCGACACCGACCTGTGCTCCTCAACCAGAGCGGAACTCGGCTGCGGCGACGTCCTCCATGCGCGACCCACCACCGACACGGTCGATGGGTGCTGGGGCGACCGGAAGAATTCGGATTTCCTGAGACAAGGCATGACCACGTTCGCGGGTCCGTCCACAGCCTCTGAAAAGGTAAAGCTCATGGTCTGTTGGTCAACCAATAACCTCCGGTTTGGGGTTGGCGCGACGGATGAACGGCACGGCCAGCAGCGAAAGGAGAAAGAGCCCGGCGATCAGCAGCCAGGCGTCGTTGAAGGACTCTGTGAGGGCAGCTTTGCGGACCAGCGGTTCCACAATCTGGCGTGTCAAAGCATCGATAGGGCCCAGCGGCAGGCCATGGAAACGTCCGAGCGGCAGGCCAACAAAGGCTGCCGTGGACCGGTCCCCAGCCGCGAGCTTGGCAACGATCGCGGCAACATGGCGGGGCGTACGCTCGGTTAGGATGGTGTCAATCAGCGCGATGCCGATAGCCCCGCCGAGATTGCGCATGAGATTGAACAGGGCGGAGGCTTCTGGTACCTCGCCTTCAGGCAGGGCGTCGAGGGCAAGCCGCGTCGCCGGCAGCAGACACAGCATCACTGAAAGCCCGCGCAGCACCTGCGGCAGAATGAGTGCGTCAAAATCGGTGCGCGGCGTTTCGAAACCATTAGCGAGGAGTCCGGCGCCGAACAGGGCAAATCCGATCGCCGTCAGGAGCCGAGGATCCATGCGGGTTTCAAGCCAGGCGGCAATGGGAGCAGTGACGAGTTGTACACCGCCCGTCACCATCAGAATCTCACCGATAATGAGTGGATTGTGCCCGCGCACGAGGCCGAGGAAGATTGAAAGCATGTAGACCGAGCCGTAGAGACCAAAGCCGAAAACGAGGCTGAGGCCACAGCCGATGGAGAACGCCAAGTTGCGGAATCGGCGCAAATGAACGAACGGCTTGGCGAGGGTGAGTCCGCGCCAAATGGTCCAGCCGAGGCCGGTGACAGTGGTGGCGATGAGGACATAAACAAGCGGCCCGCTCCAGTCACGGCCCGGCGCCTGTGTTAACAAGAGCTCCAGGCTGGCGAGAAAGAGCGTGGCGGTGGCGATGGTTCCGACATCAATATGCGTCAGGCGCCTCCAGTCCGGCGTACCTTCGCGCACGAAGCCAGTGACGAGCAGCGAGACCGCAGCACCCGGGAGGATGTTGACCAGAAATATCCAATGCCAGTTGTGGGTCTGGGTGAGATAGCCACCGATCACGGGGCCAATGGCAGGTGCCAGAACAGCAAAAGTGCCCGCGACGGCTGTGGCGAGCACGCGATGGCGCTCGGGGATGATGGTAAAGACGGCTGTGAACACTGCCGGTATCAGCATGCCGCCGGCAAAGCCCTGCACCGCGCGCAGAGCAACGAGCGGAGCGAGCGAATTGCTGAATGCGCAGCCGAGACTTGCCACGGTGAAGATTGCAGTGGCGCCCGCAAACATCCAGCGCAGCGACAGGGCCTGCGTCAGCCAGCCGGTCAGCGGGATGGCTATCACCTCGGCCATGAGGTAGACGGTCTGGATCCAGCTCAATGCTTCGAGGGAAAGCCCCATGGAATCGCGCATGGCTGTGAGCGAGGAGGCGACCACCTGCACGTCCAGCACCGCCATGAACATGCCGGTGCACATCGCGCCGAAGCCGAGCCAAAGACGAAAGGGTGAGCGGATCGTGCCGTTCATAGGCTGCGCCGCGAGGAAAGCGCCCTCTCTTCCACATGGATGCGCCATGCCAGCATGAGTGCATTGAGGACACTGAACACAACGGCCACTTGCCATTCACCAAAACTGAGCGGCAGCATGAGGATCTCGATGGCGACGATGACATAGTTGGGATGGCGCACATAACGATAGGGCCCGGTGCGGATGAGAGGGGCATCCGGCACGCTGATGATTCGCGTCGTCCAGTATGGCCCTAGCGTCTTCAATATCCAGAGCCGCAGCACCTGCATCACCAGGAAGACCGCGAAGGCGACCACATTGAATTGTGGCGGGCTCGGAAGCGCAACAACGATAGCGATCAGCCAGCCGGCGTGCAGCGCCACCATGAAGGGATAATGTGAGGCTCCTACCTCAAGACCACCCCGTGCTTTCAACGCGCGCGTATTACGCGCGGCATAGGCGACCTCGCCCAGCCGCTGCAGCGCCACGGCAGCGATGATCGCGTAGATGAAGTCCGTCATGTGCCATCGAGAATCTGGAAGGCGGCGGAGAAACCCGGTCCCAGCGCGGTGAGAAGGATACACTGGTCACGGGGTATGCGTTCGAGCACAAAGAGCGCGGTCGCAGCCGACATATTGCCGAAATCGCGCAGGACCCCGCGGCTAAAGGCGAGATCGCCACGGCCGAGATCAAGCGTATCTTCCAGCGCGTCAAGCACCTTAGCGCCTCCGGGATGGCAGGCAAAATTGTCAAGACTGGAGCGCCGCACATCGTTTGCGGCAAGAAATTGCGACAGCGCGCGGCGGAAGTCAGATGCCACGAGCGAGGGAATGCTGGTAGAAAAAATGGGCTTCAGCCCATCCACCTCGACATCCCAGCCCATCACACCGAGCGAATCCGGCCACGTGTACTCGCCACCTGGGCCAAAGGCAGGGCCCTCGCCCCGCGTCGACAGGATGGCACCCGCCGCGCCGTCGCCAAACAGGGCGGTAGCGACAAGGTTGCTCTTCGACAGGTCGTTCTTACGGAAGGTGAGGGCACAAAGCTCAACCACCAGGAAAAGCACGTGCGCGCCCGGCATGGCGCGGGCGAGATCGGCCGCGCGCGATATCCCGACCACGCCCCCGGCGCAGCCGAGTCCGAATATCGGCAAGCGTTTGATGTCCCTGCGCAGATTAAGGCGATCGACTAGCCGCGCATCGAGGCTGGGCGTGGCAATGCCGGTGGTCGAAGCAACCACAATGGCGTCTATACTCTCGGGCGCGAGCTTTGCCTCCGCGAGCAGCTCCTTGGCGACGCGTTCAATCAGGGCGAGCGAGTTTTCGATGTAGAGGGCTGTGCGTTCGGCCCAGCCGTGATCGCTCTCATACCAGTCGATCGGCACGCAGGAATAGCGGCTTTTGATCCCGGTATTCTCGAAGATGGGCAGGAGGCGCTCAATGTCCGGGCGATCGCGGAAAAGATGGCGCGCGCGGCGCGTCACATCGGCCTGGTTCAAGACATAGGCAGGGGTGGCGCTCTTGATGGCAAGAAGCTGCGGCGGCATGGCGTGTTCCTCAGTGCCCGGACCCGGAAGAGCGGCCTGCCGCCCAAACCTTCTACGACAACGCGCCAGTTCCGGATTAGATGCCTGCGCGGGCAGGCTTTGCGAGGGAGCTTCTCCGAGGTTCACGGTGGGGACCTCTGCCCGGAGTTAACTGCCACCAGCAAGTATGACGGCCTGGAAAAATGAGTTTCGGGAGGACTTTGCCTGGTTGCCGGCCTTTGTGGCGTGGTGACCTTTTCTGCCATGACGCTTGCCGGACCAGGTTTGGCCGCCCTACCCGCCTTTGGGATCGCCGTACTTGACAAAACTGCTCAATAAAGTCGGCATCCATCCAGGCACACAAATCCGTAATTGAAGAGGGGCTTCATGGCGGCAACAGGAGGCGCAAGGCCCGGAAAACAATCCCTACATCCGGTTGTGGTCATGCTGGCCGTACTAGTCTTGGCCGCGGTCATCACGCATCTGGTTGGTGCCGGCCAATATTTGCGTGTCGAAGGTCGGGTGGTTCCTGGCAGCTACAGGCCGTTGAAGAAATTTGACGGATTATCCACCCTCTTCGCGCCACCACTGTCGGCGCATGGTACTCCGACTGAGGCCGCCGGCCTGTTTTCGGTTCTGAGATCGGTTCCGGAAGGTTTTTTGACGAATGCGCGACTGATCTTTTTGGTGTTGATAGTGGGGGGGATGTTTGGCGTCTTACGCAAGACCGGCGCCATTGATGCAGCGGCCGACCAACTGGTGCAACGTGCCCGCGGCCAGGTCCACCTCGTGATGGCGTCGATCATGATTGTGCTGGCGTTGGGCAGCACATTCCTGGGCTTCATATCCGAATACCTTGTTCTCATTCCCATTGCGGTACTGGTCGGCGAGCGCTTGGGCTATGGTCCCTTGTTTGCTGTGGCTGTGGTCGGGGTCGCTGCGAAAATCGGCTACACGACCTCCGTAACCAACCCCTATGCCCTCATCGTGGCACAGCCCATTGCCGGGGTTGCGGTATTCAGCGGCCTATGGCTTCGCCTTGCACTCTTCCTATGTTTCATGGCGATCGGAATTGCTTACGTGATCTTGCGCCTAAAGCCCGACCGTCCGCGACAGGTCCAGACGGCAACTACCGCATTGACGGCACTTTCACTGCGCCAGATCCTGGTTCTTGTGAGCCTGCTCCTGGCTGGAGGCCTGCTGATCTGGGGCTGTACGGCCCATAAATGGGGGGCAACCGACATCAGCGCATTCTATCTCGCGCTTGCGCTTGTTTTTGCTGTTCTTGGCGGACTATCCGCTCCCCAGGCCGCGGATGCTTTTGTCGCCGGCCTAAACAGCATGATGCTGGCAGGCTTGCTGGTTGGTCTGGCAGGTGCAGTGCAGGTACTGCTTCAGCAAAGTCACGTACTCGACACACTGATTCACGCCGCGACCCAGTTTATCCACGGTCATGCCCCAGCTTTAACCGCAAATGCAATTATGGCAACGGAAATGCTGCTTGGCGTCGCCATTCCATCAACTGCCGGCAAGGCAGCGGTTAGCATGCCGATTCTCGCGCCCATAGCTCGCTTGGCCGGTGTGAGCGGACAGACCAGTGTGCTCGCCTTCATCCTTGGTAACGGCCTGACCAATATGATCACGCCGACCTCAGGTATGCTCCTCGCATATTTGGCAGCAGCTGGGGTCGGGTTTGGCGAATGGATACGTTTCATCGCCCCTTTGTTTTTGTTACTCCTCGTAATTTCGGGGGCAATGCTCGGCGTTGCCGTCCATATCGGCTATTAGGTACACCGGTCAGCCACGACATTGGCATTGACATCATGGTACCTCTGCTTGCCGCACCGGCAGAAGAAGCTGCGAAGGAAAGCTTGCGCCGGTGTGGATCCGCAACAGGGCGGTCTGAAAGCGGCACGCCTCACCGGCTGGTTCCCCGGTGTGAGGATTAAGATCGAAGTGGGGAAAATTGCTGCCGGCAATGTCGAGGCGGATGCGATGACCGGCGGCAAAGCGATTGGCGATCGGAAAGCCTTCGATCACGACCCGGTAAACACGGCCCGGTTCAACTGGCGTCGGCTGTGTGACGCTGTCCCGGAAGCGCAGGCGCAGAACACCATGGCTGAGATTCATGGCAAAGCCATTCGGCCACGCTTCGCTAAAAAAATAGACATCGAT
>JAKAVI010000115.1 GCA_021817355.1 Pseudomonadota bacterium
TCTCCCCACCCGACCATCTTCCGATCTGGGATGATCCGCGCGAGTCACTTTATCGCAGGGTCACTATCGATCTCGACAAGTGCGATGGCTGCAAGCTCTGTGTTGTCGTCTGTCCGGCCAATATACTCGAACTTTTTGGTCCGAAAGAAAATCTGAAGGCGCGCCTTAAAGGCGATGCGAACGGCTGTATGAGCTGCAATAATTGCTATGCGGTGTGCGCCAGTCAGGGCATCATTGCCACGGAGCCCTATGACTTTGCCGGATTTTATGAGCAGAAGCAGATCAGCGAGTTCATGTTTCCGCGCAAATTCTGACTTCTTCACGCCTTGAAGGGATGCTGCTTTGGCCACCTATGTCCACGACCGCTTGCTCGAGCTGATGGAAGCCGAGGGGATCAAAACACTCTTCGGCATTCCTGATCCGAGTTTCGTAGCGATGTTCATCGCCGCTGAAGCGCGCGGTTGGCGCGTGATTGCACCGCATCATGAACAGGCCGGTGCCTTTATGGCCGATGGGCTGTGGCGCATGACCGGGCGACCAGGCGTGATCGTCGGTAACCAGGGGCCCGGCGTGGCCAATCTTGCTGCCGCTGCAATCTGTGCAGCTAAGGAGAACGTCCCTACGCTTTTCATCGCCGGTCAGCGACCGCGGCTGTTTGACCAGCGGGTCCGTCGCGGTCGCTTCCAGTACACACCTCAGCCTGCCTATTTTGGAGCAGCGATGAAATATATGGGTGTGATTGAATATGCGGAACAGACGGACGAAATCGTCCATGAAGCCTTTCGTCGGGCATTGAGCGGAACTCCAGGTCCGGTCTATATCGAATATCCCATGAACATGGGGCAGGCCCAACTCGAGCTTCCACCAGTAGCGACGCCTGAGCGGTACCGGCTAACGCACCAGGCCGCAGATCCGGGTCGCATTGCTGAGGCAGTACGGTTGATTGCGCAGGCAGAGGTTCCGGTCCTCCTGGTCGGCCAGGGCGTATTCGTGTCGCGTGCCCATGAAGTGGTGGCGGAGCTAGCCCGCGCGCTCAATTGTCCAGTTCTCCAGACACCCGGCGGGGCGGCAGTGCTGCCGGGTCTCGAGCGTCGCACCTTCCCGTACGCTTCGCCCGTAGGCACGGAAATTGTGGCAGCCGCAGATCTTGTAATTGCAATTGGCACGGAGATCGGTGAACCGCTGCACTATGTTGTCGGGCGGCACTGGGCTAAGGGCAAGACGGATCGCAAATGGATCTATATCGAGCGTGATCCACTGGCGATCGGGGTTAACCGTATCATTGACGTGCCCCTCGTGGGGGATCTGCGCGATGTAGCGCCACAGCTTGTGGCGGCGCTCGGCTCTGTGCGGAGCAAGGCCATTGGGCGGCTGGATAGGTGGGAGGTGGCGTCGGCTGAGGTCAAGGCCCAGATGCTCGCAGCGGTGCCGAAGACCTCGACCCCTGTACACCCGGCCCGCTTTGCGGTTGAGGCAACACGCGTGCTACCGGAAAACGCGGTCATTGTGCGCGATGGCGGAGCTGTCAGCATTTTCACGGGGGCTTATGGCCAGATCGCGCCGCGCGACGTGCTCTGGTGCCAGAATTTTGGTCACCTCGGCACCGGCCTGCCGCACGCTATCGGGGCGCAACTGGCGGTTGGCGAGAGCCGCCGGGTGGTTCTGATCACCGGCGATTCGTCATTCCTGTTCCATATCTCCGAGCTTGAAACCGCAGTACGTAAAAAGCTGCCAGTTGTCTGTATTGTCGGGTGCGACTACGCCTTTGGACTCGAAGTCACGGTGTACAAGGCGGTCTTTGGTCCACAGTCACCGGAAACCGAAGCCCATTGGGGCGAGCAACTTCGCCTTGATCGCATCGCCGAGGGTTTTGGCGCTCATGGCGAGTATGTCGATCGTGCTGAGGAGATCGCCCCAGCCGTCAAACGGGCGCTGGCAAGTGGCCGGCCGGCCGTTGTCCAGGTCGCGATCGATGCCCAGGCCAATGCGACGGAGGTGCCGGGCTTTGATGAGTTTGCATCGTGGTACGGCGATGCCGGTTACTGAAAATCTCTGATCCCCGATCATCTTGGTGCGCCCGCACAGTGTACATGCGCGCATGGTGTGGCAGCGTTCGGCATGCTGGGAAAAAGGAGAGGGTCGGACCTGGCAAGGGCGGCCAAGAGGCAGCCAAACTGACCCATATTGGTGGCGTACACCAGAGCTGTTGCCGATAAGGGTGATGGTACCCATGAGCCTCGCGTTTGGGAGATGAAAATCTCTCCCCCGCGGCAAGTGAGCCTATCACTTGGTGGCGAGCCCTCCCAGATCAGACTTGCTGGACGCCAGGGGTGATGGGTGTTTCAGCGTGACAATCTACCAAAAGGGGGGAAGAGGCTGGCCGTGACGCACGACACGCCTCCCGCCCCAGAGCGGGCTTCTGGAGTGAGCCCCGTTGCTGGCAGTCTTCGCCGCAGGTAGGTAAGATTGATTCAGTGTCATCTTCATGATCCATGACAGGCGATCCCGCCTCCTGAAAGTCTAAGGATCACTTAATCGGTTCCCAGCGGAGTGTTCAGCAGTGGATTCGCAGGCCCCGTCCGGCTCGACCGGGCTGACCCAGAATGAGCGCCGGAGGCAGTCGGAGCGAGCGCTTGTGGATGCGGCGATTGCCATCGTCGCGGAGAGTGGTGTCGGCGCGCTTACCTTCGAGGCCATTGGAGAAAGATCGGGGTACAGTAGGGGGCTCGTCACCCAGCGCTTCGGGTCCAAGCGAGGGCTCATTGATGCCATGATCGAGCAACTGCATGGCGAGATGCAGGCTATGATTGCGGCACGCGGCATCGAAACACTGTCTGGACTGGAGGCGATCCTGTCCTGGGCCGACCTCTACTTGCGTGAGGGATTTCATAGTGAGCGCCTGCAGACATACTTTAAGCTACTTGCCGCGTCGGTTGCCGACGATACCGATCTGCGATCTGCGTTTGCCGCAGAACATGCGCGTGTAAAGACGCTGTTGGCGCATCTGATAAAGAAGGGACAGAGTGGAGGAAGCATTCGCCCGGAAGTAGACATTGATGCGGTCGCGACCCTGATCGGGAGCCTTCAGATCGGGATTTCAACCCAGCGTCTAGTGGATCCGGAGACGACATTTGAGCCGCTGCTGGCGGCGGTGATGGACAGCCTGCGCCAAACTCTCGCCCACCACACAATGCTGGCACCAGCGTCCGGGGAAAACCATGGTCGTGGTTGAAAAATCTTCGGTGCGGGCTTCGTGTTTCGGCTTGCCGAACCGCGACCATGGCGTCAGGCTCCATATCGCGGTTGGGAACGACGAGGGATGCGATGAGCGAGGCGGCTACATTCTCACGCCGGGGCAAGCTTCGGTTCTACGGCTGGGGTTATGCCGATGAGGATCTGAGCGCAGAGGAAATCGCGCGGATACGCGGTTCGGCGCAACGTCTGTGCGCAGTTGCACCGGTTGAAGTTGCGGTTCCTCAGATTCGTGACTTCGAGCTACCACCGTCACGTATCGCTGTGCCAGCCAGCCTGGTACCGATGATGTCGGCGACCCCCTATGATCGCCTGGTGCACAGCCTGGGTAAGTCTTTTGCAGATATCGTACGCATGTTTATGCGCGCAGTTTCCTCCCCGCCAGATTGGGTTGCTTTTCCCAAAACCGAAGACGATGTGGCTGCCATCCTTAATTGGGCCTCCGGTGCCAATGTTGCGGTAATTCCATTCGGCGGTGGCTCAAGTGTGTGCGGGGGTGTCGAGCCCGCGGTTGGAGACGGCTATGCCGGGGTGGTATCGGTTGACCTGCAATATCTCTTTAAAGTTCTGGAGATCGACCGTAGTAGTCGTGCGGCCCGCATCCAGGCAGGGGCCCTCGGACCTGAACTTGAAGCCCAGCTGAAACCACATGGGCTTACGCTGCGCCATTTCCCGCAGAGTTTGCAGCTGTCCACGCTTGGCGGCTGGATCGCTACGCGTAGCGGTGGTCATTACGCATCGCTTTACACCCACATTGACGATTTCGTTGAATCGACCCGCTCGGTAACGCCGTCCGGGATCCTTGAAACGCGGCGTCTGCCGGGCTCTGGAGCTGGACCCTCACCTGACCGCATGATGATCGGCTCCGAGGGCATATTTGGAATTATAACCGAAGCCTGGATGCGACTGCAGGACAGGCCCGTGCATCAGGCTTCGACAGCGGTCAGCTTCCCGACCATGGCCGATGCGGTGGCCGCAGTGCGGGCGCTGTCTCAGTCAGGTCTGTTTCCAACGAATTGCCGCCTGCTTGATCCGGCAGAAGCACGTAATAACCACGTTGGCGACGGCACTGTGGCGATGCTGGTGCTGGGATTTGAGTCCGCGGATCATCCGCTCAATGCCTGGATGGAGCGCGCGCTTGAGCTGGTGGCCGACCACCGGGGGTCCTACGACAAAGATGCCGTGGCGAGGTCTTTAACACCAAGCAGTCGGACAGGAGAGCACCGGCAGGGCGCGGCCGGGCAGTGGCGGAACGCATTCATCCGCATGCCCTATTACCGCGATCTTCTGGTCGCGCTCGGCGTGATCACTGACACCTTCGAAACCGCAATTACCTGGGACCGTTTCGAAGCTCTCTATGATGGCGTTCGAGAGAGAACTCAGGTCGCCATTCGTGAGATATGCGGTCATGATGCGACGGTGTCCTGCCGCTTTACGCATATCTATCCGGACGGTCCGGCGCCTTATTTTTCTTACTCAGCGCTGGGCACTACCACCGGTGATCTGTCCTCATCCCTTGCGAAGTGGCGGCAGCTCAAGCTGGCAACCAACGAAATCGTTGTTGCACTAGGCGGTACGGTCACCCATCATCACGCCGTTGGACGTGATCATCGCAGTGGCTACGAACGGCAATCCTCACCCGTCTTCCGCCAAGCGCTGGCAGCAGCAAAAGCAGCCCTTGACCCGGCAGGAATTCTAAACCCGGGCACGTTAATCGACCCGCTCGGCCGGACTGCGCCAGGAGGGGGTGTGCTCAGATGATCGCAGGTGAAGCAAGAGTGAAGGGCGGGAAATCTGTACCGCCTTCCATCAAAAGTAGGCATGCATTTTTACTTCGGCATCACGAACTGATTGGAGCTTGGGATCACACGTCGCTTCGTTTCGGATATCGCGCTCCATATTAGCGCAAGGCCTTCATCCTGGGGTCCTTATCAGATTGCCCGTTCGCGCCCTGCCCAGAATGGTTCGCGCAGCTTACGCTTGAAAATCTTGCCTGAATCTTCCCGAGGCAGGCTCTGTGCAAACTCGATGCGACGCGGAACCTTGTAGGCGGTGAGCGTGCGCCGCAGGTCGGCACGCAAGTCCTCTGCGTGCAGTGTTACGCCGGGCATGGGTTGCACAACGGCCATTACGCTCTCGCCGAATTCTTCGTCGGGAATCCCGAAGACGGCGCAATCGGCAACTCCTGGCAGCTTATGCAGTTCGGCTTCGATCTCCGCCGGGTATATGTTGGCTCCGCCCGAAATCACCATATCGTTCTTGCGGTCGCAGAGGTAGAGAAAGCCGTCGGCGTCGAAGTAGCCGACGTCGCCAGGAGTGATAAGTCCGTATTTTTCCATCGAGGCACGTTTTTCGGGCGAGTTTTGATAGGTGAAATCAGCACCGTGGCGGCCCTTACCAATTACCTCTCCCACTTGGCCCGGAGCAACGTCGTTACCCGCCTCGTCGACTACGCGCAGCGTGATGCCGGGCATTACCTTGCCGACCGAGCCGGGATGCGCGAGCCACTCTTCGCTTGACAGGCAGGTGACGTTGCCCATCTCGGTTGAGCCATAATATTCCCAGATCACGGGTCCCCACCAGTCGATCATCGCCCGCTTGAGCGGTGGCGGACAAGGTGCGGCAGCGTGTGTGACGAATTCCAGGCTAGAGAGATCGTACCCGTGCTTTACCGCATCAGGAAGCCGCAACAGTCGGTTGAACATGATTGGCACCATGTTGAGGTGCGTGATACGCTCGCGTTCAATGAGCGCGAGCAGCGTTTCCGCATCGAAACGCGGCTGGATTAGCACATTGGCGCCCAGCCGGATTGAGAACGCGGAGTGGGCATTGGGCGCGGAGTGGTAAACCGGACCAATCACTGCGGTGGTTATCGTCGCAGGATCGCGCTTTCCTTCCAGTACTTCGGAATAACCATAGGACCATCCCAGCATAAAATTGATTGCCTCAGTCTGCGCGTCGGTAAACGCTGGACGCTTGACTCCCTTAGGCCGGCCGGTGGTACCTGAGGTGTAGATCACTGAGCTGGGTGGCGGCTCAGGTATACCAGCATAGGGTAGGGCTGCATCACGCAGCACGTGCCATAGCGGAAACCCGGACGGTGGGTTCACCACACCAATATTGTAGGCCGCCCGAATGTCCTCAGGAGTTTGTACCACTACGACGGGCAGGTTTTTGGGTACCGCCGCGGCTATTGGCGGCAGCAGGTCAGCGTGGATCACGAGCAGCTTCACCCCACTGTCGACGAGCAGGTAATTTGCCTCGTCGGGGGTATAATGCCAGTTCACTGGCACCGGGTAGATACCGAGCATGCCCGCACCAAACACTGCTTCGAAGTAGGCGAGGTCGTTGCGCAGATAGAGTGCTACACCATCGCCCTTTGTAAGCCCAAAGCTTTGCAGCACACTGGCTGCGCGGCGGGCACGATGTTCGAATTCGGTGGCGGAAAGCGTACATTCACCACATTTAATCCAGCCCATGGCTATCTCCCTTTATCCGGAGAATCAGGAACGGTTTGAAGTTACGTATTCCCTGATTTTCTGCTTGCCGAGCTGGCTCATGTGGACCTCATCCGGGCCATCGGCGATGCGTACGAAGCGGTTAAGCGTGAAGAACCGCGCTATCGGCGTGTCATCGGAAACGCCCATGCCACCATGGACTTGGATCGCACGATCGCATACGGTCTGCGCCATTCGCGGGGCGACGACCTTGATTGCTGCGATAAGGTCCTTGGCGGCCTTGTTACCATGACGGTCCATTGCGTCAGCCGCCTTGAGCGTTAGCAGACGAGCCATCTCAATTTCGCAGAAGCTTTTCGCCACGTCCTGTCTGATCGAAGACTGATCGGCGAGTTTTTTACCGAAGGCAACACGGCTGTCTGCCCGGCGGGCCATGATCTCCAGCGCACGTTGAGCCTGCCCAATTGAACGCATGCAGTGGTGGATGCGGCCTGGTCCGAGGCGACCCTGCGCGATTTCAAATCCACGCCCGGGCCCAAGGATCATATTGTCTCTTGGTACCCGGACATTCTCGAAGCGCAGTTCGCACTCGCCACCAGGCGAATTGCGCGAGCCAAATACCGTGAGATGTCTCACGATCTTGATGCCCGGAGTGTTTGGCTCAACCAGAATCTGTGAATGCTGAGCGTGACGTGGGGCATTGAAATCGGTCTTACCCATCACGATCCAGATCCGGCACCGCGGGTGCATGGCGTTTGAAATCCACCACTTACGACCGTTGAGAACATAGGTGTCGCCGTCCGGCACGATCGACAATTCGAGGTTGGTCGCGTCCGACGAAGCAACTTGTGGTTCGGTCATGACATAGGCGGAGCGGATTTCGCCATCGAGCAGGGGCTTGAGCCAGCGCTCCTGCTGTTGTTCCGAGCCATACTTGGCCAGCACTTCCATGTTTCCGGTATCGGGGGCCGAGCAGTTAAACACCTGGCTCGCGAATGGAACCCGGCCCATAGCCTCGGCGAGCGGCGCGTACTCGAGATTGGTCAGGCCCGGAGAGAATTTTCCGTATTCATGGGGCAAAAACAAATTCCAAAGGCCTTTCCTGCGGGCCTCTTTTTTGAGCGTTTCCATGCCTGGCCACTCCTGCCACAGATTGTCCGGATCGTTCACCCAGTCTTGATAGGCCTGCTCGTTGGGATAAACGTTCTCGTCCATGAAGGCTTCGACCTCGGCCAGCAGACCCTTCACCTTGTCACTGTATTCAAATTCCATTTGTTTTTACCTTTCAGAGCGAGAGCCCCTCATCGATGACCACTGTGTGACCAGAGATTTAGGACGCGAGTGGGGATACGGGTACGATTGCAGATCCCGACAGGTCCGCCGGTGATCGCAAGCGGCGCTGCGCGGTGTCGGGGAGCGCGCTGGCGAGGAGAACTCTCTTGCTCCTGAATTCGGTATCGTCGTGCATGATCCTCGTCAGCCTATGCGCCGTAGAGCGCGTTCAAATAGGTGGATGGTATGGGCATGCAGCCGATCGCCGATCTCTTTGGGGGCCTTCCCGGCACAAGCGCGTGCGTGGGACCCTTCGAGGATGATGCCGAGCTTGTAACAGGCCAGAACTGCGAACCAGTCCAAGTTGGCCAGGTCTCGTCCGGTCTGGGCAGCATATCTGGCCACGAGTTCCTCGGGTGTGGCAAATCCGTCCCATGGCGTGATCGCAACGTCAGTGGCATGGGGCCTATTGTCTTCTGGCCAAGTTGCAATCAGCCAGCCGAGATCAAGCAGAGGATCGCCGAGCGTACATAGTTCCCAGTCGACGACAGCAGCGAGAGACCCGGAGTCGTGGCGGAACAGGACATTGGCGAAGTGAAAGTCGCCATGGATAATTCCCGCCTGCAATTCCTTAGGACGATGGTCATCGAGCCAGGTTGCCACCCGCCCAACCCCGGGGATGGATTGTGGACCGGTCCACCCCGGCATCTCCCTGTAACTCTCCAGTTGCGCTGCCCAGCGGCTAACTTGCCTACCTAGCCAATTATCCAGCTTGCCGAAATCCGCCAGTCCCGCGGCACGAAAGTCTACTTGGCTGAGCGCGGCGATGGCATCGACCATGGCCAGTCCCATTCGATGCCGCATGACGGGGTCTTTGGCATGGAGTGCAGGTAAGCCCTGGCTCGCATTGAAGCCGTCGACGGGCTCCATCAGGTAAAAGGCAGCACCCATAACGCTTGGATCCGGGCAAGCGGCGATCAAGGCTGGATGCGGCACGCCGCTGCCGGTAAGTGCGGCAAGCACTCGGGCTTCGCGGCGCATGGTCTCGTTGGAGTTGGGCCGAGGATGAGTCGGTGGGTGACGTAGAACATAGCCCCTACCGGCGCGGGTGAAGCGCAGCAGGATGTTCTGAGTGCCACCAGCCAGACGCTGGACTTGTTCCAGCGGGCCGGAGCCAAGACCCTGCTGGTCCATCCACGCTACGAGCGCGGCCAAGTCAACGCCCGGCTCCAAGGCTACGCCCCCAGATTTATCCACTTGGATAATGCATTTGACGTGAATACCGGTCAAGCTATGAATAATGGTATGTCGTTTGATGATGCTGATACCGGTCTTGAGGCCGCAGAAAATCTAAAGGCCGTGGCCGTCGCGTTATTCGCGGAACGTGGTGTCGATGGGGTAACCGTGCGCCAAATTGCGGAAGCGGCGGGCCAAAAGAACCACGCGGCCGTGGGCTATCATTTTGGGTCCAAGGAAGCCCTGGTTCGCGCCGTCGTGGTGCATGGCGCGAAATTGATCGACGAGTTACGCAACCGGATGCTGAATGAAATCGAAGCGTATGGCGGTCCGTCAACGCTGATCGAGATCACGGGCGTGCTGGTACGGTCATCGCTCGTGCCCTCAAACCCGCCATGGAGTGATTGCTATAATCGGTTCATTGTGATGCTGCAGCTAACGAACTACCGACTTTTCATGGATGCGCTGGAAGGACGCTGGAACTCAGGTTATCTGCGTTGTCAAAGCCATATCAGAAAGTTGCTAGCAGACATCCCCTCCCGGCAGGTCAACCGACGGCTTGTGCTGATGGGCGGGGCGATGGCTGGCATCATCGCGGCGCGTGAGAGAGAGCTTGCAGATGGGTCCCGCGATCACCCCATGTGGAGAAGCGAACGTACGATCGAAAGCATCTCCAGCGCACTGGCTGCAATCCTGATGGCTGACTGAATACTGGCCTTTGTTGCCCCTGGAATTGGGTCTCCAGCTGGACAGACATATCGTTTTCGCGGCAGGATCGCTGACCAGAAATTATTGATGGACCGCAGACTGCCGGCAAATGGAAAGGTGGAAACATGCGGACTAGCCTTACCTGAAAGCAAAATCGTGTTTTGAGGTTGGCGATGCGACCTGGGGCAGCCGCAAATTATTGTCTCAATTGGTCCAAATTGCCCATCAACACTTGCCAATACCCACGCGAGAGGTTGACGAAATCCATCCAAGCGGTCTTGGGCTGTGCGGTGGGTAGCCTCGGATGTACGCGGGATCGGTATCCTGATCTGCAGCGCTTAGCTGCGGACCTGCACATATGCCCAGCTTGCGAAAAGTCCTGCGCGCGCTTGCGCTGTCTGCCCTAGATGGCTTCTTGCGCCGTGACCATCCCCGCGCGCTCTGCCCAGCGGGTGGAGGGCCCCATCATGGGATAAAAGTCCCGGCTGCTTCAGACGCTCGTGGAGAACGGCAGCGCACATGCAGTGCTCACTCAGGGACTAAAATGGTGGAGACGGAGGGATTCGAACCCTCGATACGGCTTTAGACCGTATAACGGTTTAGCAAACCGCCGCCTTCAGCCTCTCGGCCACGTCTCCGGTCCCCTTAAGGGGCGACACTCATGCCCTAGTTTAGTGTCGTGCTCAAGCCGGTCAGATATCTCGATTCTGCTGTTTCATGGGAATATTATTGCGATGCCGCTGATGCCGCCCACTTTAATATTGCAAAGCTGAGGATTGGCGCGCAGCCTGATCCTTCCGGGAGCGCGTTAGGCCGCCCCTGCCCCAAATCGGTGCTTTGAGGCGGCCGAGATCATGAAAGGATTGTCCACTACCACACACCGCGCGTCCCGCTGGAAGGCACAACACTGGGAGCACGCCATGCTGGTCAAACATATCCTCGAGGAAAAAGGGCGAGAAGTTGTCAGCGTTTCGGGTACGGTCTCATTGGCGGAGGCGGCCCGTGTTCTCGCCTTGCGTCATATTGGAGCCGTTGTTGTCCATGACGGAAAGGATCAGGTGGCAGGGATCCTTTCAGAACGCGATATTGTCACGGCGATAGCGGCACGGAGCGTCCAGGCGCTGGCGGACACAGTAGAAGCGCATATGACACGCCGGGTTACTACCTGTCGCGAAGGCGACAGTGCCGAGGACATCATGGAAGTCATGACGCGCAAGCGCTTTCGCCATGTTCCTGTGGTCGAAGGTGGCAAGCTGGTTGGCATCATCTCGATAGGTGACGTCGTCAAGACCAGGATTGCCGAGACCATCAAGGAGGCCGAGAGCCTGCGCACCTATCTTGCTGCAGGTTGACGAGGCGGTTGCCTCGTCCGGGAGTCTCGGGTCAAGCCTGACCAGCACGCTAGGCACCCCTGCTTGCTCACCTGTGGGTTGGGCCGCATCTATAAGTGCGGGTCGGTGGCGGTCCGAGCCCGGCGCGGCAGATCCGGCGAGGAATTGCCCATCCGGAACCCTTTGGCCGGGAGGACGTTTGCTTTCCCGATCCCGGACCATTGGAAGGCCCTGACGGCGCCCCTGTGGGGCGAGGGGCGCCACAGTCCGATCGGCGAGGAAACCGGCGTGATTTGGCCTCATATATAGAGGTGGCCAGCCTCACTTGATCATAAATCTGGGTTGCTGCGAGATGTCCCTGCAGCTCTATATTTATATCTGTGGGAAGGAGAATTCTGCTGCCGCCGGCACGGTCGTGGAGCGGAGACCTGGGGATACGGGGCAAAAGAGGAGACGGGCAAGTATGTTGAAACGTTCACTATTATGGGTTGCCGTGGCTGGCTTGGGGCTGGGTTTTGCCGGCTCGCTGGCACAGAACGCAGGATCAAACGCCGGCCAACCGACACCCTCCAAAAGCGGTCCGCAGCATTCCACCCCGGCGGAGGAGGCGCAGACCTATTTGCTCAACCACCAGGCGAAAAGCGGCTTTTATGCCCCCACTGCGGTGCTTAATGGCAAGGCTTCGGGTGGTTTGAAGCAGGCCGAAATCGACACCTCCCGTCAATCCCAAGCCTATGATCAGTCGCAGGCCGCATATCAGCAGGCGCAGCGCCAGTATGAACAAAATCTAAAGAAGTATCGCCATGCACGTGAGGCGTGGAGCCAGTCGCAGCGTGACTATCGGGCAGCCATCACCCGCTATGACCAGCCGAAGTGGGCCTTTCACAATTATCCGCGGCTGACCCCTGTGGGATTTGGCGCGCCCCAGCTTGTGCCTTTGAATAGGTTGAGCTCGCCCCAGCGCATCGCCAGCGTACCACTGCAAGGTCCAGATGGATGGGAAGGTTGGGTCATTGGCTGGCGCCTGCGACCAAATGGCGAGAGGGGACTGCAGGTGGCACTCAATCGCCACTTCGCAGTCTGGGTTCCGCCGGGAAGCGTTCGCTTCGACCAGGCGTCCACTGTCGCAGTCACAGCACTCAACCGCACTGCCTTATGGGGCGAGCCCGGAATTTACCTCAAGGGCGCCTTTGAGGGCGGTGACTAGAGATAAGGTGTAAGGGGTGGGAGACAGCCCATATCTAGCAGCCCGGTTTGCCTGCCAGCCCACCTCCTTGCGCCGGGCGCAGCTGACTGCACCCTCGCCAGGGCTGACGCCTCAGCGCCCAGTTTCAATAGGCTGGAGGGCTCGCCGCGACGGTCCGTAAAATTTGCCGCACCCACCGCCAAGCGCTTAAATTGGCGAGGTTTCAGACCATCCACAGCCGCGCAAGATCG
>JAKAVI010000162.1 GCA_021817355.1 Pseudomonadota bacterium
GATCATCGTGGCCAGCCCTTCCAGATTGAGTAGCAGGGAAGCCGACGCAGCCGAGGTCCGAGCAAGTCCAAGCATCAACAGGACGGGGCCAGCCACTCCCCCACTCAGGACGACAAGGCCAAGCCAAGCCAGATCCGCCTTACGAAGCGGAGCCTCCGTTTGCCGTGCAGAACTCAGCCACCGTACGATTTGCACAATGCTTAGCCCAACGCCCGAACCCAGGTAGAGGATGCCGGCAAGAAGCCATGGGCTGACCCCGTCCCCAAGCAGAAGTTTAGCAAACGGCGTGCTGGCGCCAAAAAGCACTGCGGAGGCCAGAGCCATCGGTGCTCCGGGCCAATGCGGCAGCTGCCTCAGTGAAGATTTGAGTGCCTGCTTCATAGTCCGTTGCTAACGTTCCAGATCACGCTCACTGTGCACAAGGCGGCGCAGGGCAACAATGGCCCAGATCATTTCCACCACTCCGAAAGGCCAGGCGCCCTGAAGGAAGCCATAAGCAGAAGCCAGCACGCAGGCGCCGGAAAATCCCAATATGGCCCAGTTGCCGCGATCCTCGAGCGCATAAAACAGCAGCATCAGGCTGACCGCAACCAGACCAAATACCGTCAATCCACCCATGTGTTCCAAACCCGGTTACCGCACCGCGAAAGGCTAAAATAATTAATGCCCATGTACCATGGGCCCCAATTGGTACCCCACAAACTGGCGCTTCGATAGGTCAGGGAGGAGAGATACACAATGAAGTCAGTAGCTGCTGCAAGAGCCCCTCTGCCTCAACCTGTGACGCGGCTGCATGATGGTTCTCACTGCGTATTTGCCAGATGCTGGTGCGCCTGCCGCACGGTAACTGCCTTTTTCCAGCCACTTGCTTTACATAGATATTGTTGACGCTGGGCTATAGGTGATGTTGGTCTTCGATGTCGTAAGTGTGCCAAACGCCATGACGCATGAAGTGGCTCGGGCTACTGCAGCTCCCTATCCGCCATGCTTTGGCGATCGCGCAACGATGGCCGAACCACTAACCGTCCTTGACGAGGAGCTGGCACTATTCTTAATTTTTGCGAGCAGACGTCCGCCAGCCCAGACCATCTTGAAGCTAGCGCCCCATCTGTCCCATGTAGATGGCAACGGTATGGGCCGTATCTGTGTCGGCTCGAGATTCTCAATTGCAGCGCAGATACCTAAATGAGAAGACTGACTGGCTCATACCACGCCTTTCCTGTCAGGGCCTGCTATCATCACAAGCTAGCCGTCAAGATCAAGCTGATGCAGTTTCCTCTGCTCCGGAGCCAGTTCGCAGCGCGATTCCAATATTTGGTTAGCTCGACTTTTGGGCACGCACGGGGACGCCACACCACGTGTCACCTTGAAGCCAAGCTAACATGCCATCGCCCCGTGGCTTTGACTTGGCTCTGACGTAACGTGGCTTATCCCACCCGTCCACGCATCCACGCGTGAAAGCGGACCCCCGGTAGGCCAGCATAGATCTAACAACCGCCCATCCGGGCCGTCACCGGCCCGGATGGCTTTTAGCATTTTCTCAAGCCCAAAGACCCTAAGCCGCGGCTTTTATCGCGATTTTCTTTTCGGGCTTTATCACTTCCGGCTTCTTGGGAAGGGTTACGGTAAGGACACCATTTTTGAACTGCGCCTCGACTCTTTCGGCATCGACCCCCTCTGGCACAGCAAAGCAGCGTTCAAACGCACCGAAGCTGCGCTCATGGAGGTAGTAGTCTTTTTGCTTCTCCTCCTTTTCCTGCCGCTTCTCGCCCCTAATGATCAGGCTTCCGTTGACCAGCTTTACCTCGATATCCTTCTCATCGATACCCGGTAACTCGGCAGCAATCTCGTAGACCTTTACCTTCTCAACGATATCGACCGCAGGTTCAGTAGCCCAACTAACGGCGCGGCTCCAGATTGGCTCAACATCGAAGATGGAACGCCGAAAAGGAGCACTCCACATGCCGCGATCGAAATCATCAAGCACGCGATCGACTTCTCGACGCAACCCCTCGAATGGCCTCCACGATGGCAACGCCCTCTGTGACGTCTGCACCTTGTTCTCAGTGGTCACAGGTACTTTTCCTAACACATCACCCATGAGCTGTTTCTCCTAGTAAAGGTTGAAACGAACCAAAGGTTTTTATACCGAGCCATTGTAGAAATGCCTGACCTAAATCAAGGCAAAGCGCAGCAGCGCACAGCGCGTTACATTGGCGAAGGAAGCAGGTCGCACTTAACATTTGTGACAAAGCTATTTTGTGCTCATCACACTGTGACATGTATCGTTGGCATGAAATTACTTTGAGAGTTTACCGCCGCGCCCAGAAGGCTTTGCAGACAATGAACACCCCGTAAGCACGGCGCGTCAGCGGAAAGACGGAGTTTATCGTTATGGCGAATTTTAAACGCTCTTCGTTCGGCCAAGACATTCATGCCCTATGCGACGCGGCACGACCTCGTGCGGAACTTCTCAATTCTCTCTCGAGGTTCGGGCGACCTAACTCACAGAAAGCATTCCGAGCGCCGTGCTATGGCGCACAGATCTCTTACCGGACAGCGCAAGGCTTACGCTGGCCACGCCCCCGTGGGAGGATAGTCGATCGACCTCCAACCAAAACTCCGCAATTATGATGACCTGAAACACTATGTGCCGCTTAAGTCTCTTCTACGCGAGTAGCGCTAAACCAAATGAGATTCGAAGCCCATTGACCTTCCCCACATTGTATAACTCAATATCTGTGACAAGGCGGTTGTGCACTCGATTTGGATGACACTATGGCAGCTCTAGATGTTCAACAATCACCAATCATATCAGCATTCTTTGATGATGCCACCAGCACGATATCCTACCTGGTGGCGGATCCACGGTCCAAGCGGGCCGCTATCATTGATTCGGTACTGGACTACAACCCTCACGCGGGGCGAACGGATACGCGGTCGGCGGACGCGATCTTGGAGCATATCCGGAAAAATGACTTCAGCATTGACTGGCATCTGGAGACCCATGTCCATGCTGATCATCTGACGGCGGCGGTTTATCTCAGGAAAAAACTTGGCGGCCAAATCGCGATTGGCGAACAGGTTAGGGCTGTACAGTCTACCTTCCGAGATGTCTTCAACGCCGAAAGTGAATTCGTCCCCAATGGACGTCAGTTCGATCACCTTTTCCACAATGGTGAGCGTTTCCGCATCGGAACGCTGGAGGCACGGGTCGTATTTACCCCGGGCCACACACCTGCCTGCGTGACATACTTAGTTGGCGGCGCAGCTTTTGTTGGTGATACAGTGTTTATGCCAGATTATGGAACTGCGCGCTGCGATTTTCCGGGTGGTGATGCGCGGACGCTTTACCGCTCAATACAGATGCTCCTTCAATTACCCCCGGATACAGTTCTCTATATGTGTCACGATTATCGCCCAGGGGGCCGCCCTCCCATGTGGCAGACAACCGTAGCCGAGGAGCGCGCGGCAAACATTCACGTTCACGACGGCGTCAGCGAGGATACGTTCGTGACTATGCGTACAAATCGTGACAAGACGCTTGATATGCCTGCGCTGATTTTGCCTGCAGTGCAAATCAATATGCGTGCTGGTCACTTCCCACCGGCGGAAGACAACGGCATTCATTACCTCAAGATTCCGCTGGATACAATTTGAGCGATTATTGCCTTCGGATGACGCCGCAGACGTCAAGAGCGCTTTCTTTCAGGGCTGGGCATGAATTGCATTTCGCCGTGTAATGCATATGTATTTCGAGCACCATTGAGCGGCAGAGCACCGCACAGCTGCTACATGGGCGTTCCGCCGTGACGGCGAGCTTTCTCCCGCGCGAGGGACCTATGGGTCAAAGCAGAACCAAGGCGCGCACTAGCCGACCAGATCGCGTCCGACGCGGCTCACCAACCGTCTGACATGGACCTGCGCCGAGCACTTCTGCCTAATGCAGTACCTGTTGAGGTATCATTTGGCCTAAAGACGCTCGATCACCTGACGCAATTTCTCCTGCACGCGCTTTGCCGCCAACTTAAGGTTCGTATTTTCAATTGCTTGCATTGAGGCGACCGGATCAATCGCCGCAATTTCGGTTTTCCCGTCACCAACATCCTGAATCACGACGTTGCACGGAAGCATGGTTCCAACCTTGTCTTCCATCATAAGTGCCTCATAGGCAATTGAGGGGCTGCAGGCGCCAAGAATGAGATAACGGCGAAACTCCTTGTTGAGCTTCTTCTTGAATACATCCTGGACATCGATCTGCGTGATAATTCCAAATCCTTCCTGCTGAAGGGCTTGCGTCGTACGGCGGACTGCTTCGTCAAAGTCGTGCCCAAGAGTTTTAGAGAAGTAGTAGGCCATCATCATACTCCCGTCTGGTTTTCATTTTGGTCAAATTTGGCAACCCCGGCTGGATAAGACCGGCGTCCGCACCGTGATCCAGTTTACGCCCCTGTTATGGTGCAAGGCGCACCTTGAGCTCTGCTGGCATGGCGAACGCGCTTCTGTCTATCAGGCCGGCACCACATCATTCCCGGCATCGCGGCGTATCGCAGCATCTGGACACCCGGCCCAGCGATCCATTCTAAGGTAGCACCACCTTGCCGTTGCGCGCCACGACAATTTCACCTTCGTCAAGGGGGCGCCACGGTTCATCACTCAATGGAACGCTGGCGAAAAGGACCAGATTCTGCATATCTGGCCCACCTTGTTCTGGTACCTCGACGCCGACCAGCGCGTCACTGTCGCTGTCACAGCTGCGCTCCAGTAGCCACAGGCCTGGAGGCGCGATCTTACCTGTGACCTGTATGCGGCGATGTCCGTGGGCGAAGAGCGCGTCACTGTCCGAATAGAGAAAATTTGCGGGACCGAGGGCACGCATTTCAGAGGCAAAGCGGGCAACTTCCGCCCTTCGCGCCTCCAGGGAGGGAATTTCGCCGTCCCGCCACAGTTGCGAAAGCCGTTCGAGCATTATGCAGAATGCAATTTCAGAGTCAGTTTCCCCCAAGGGCTCATAGCGCCTGGAATTGTCCGGAACCCTCTTTGCTATCGCATTGAACTGGCCATTGTGCGCGAATACGTGAATGCGACCGCCAAGTTCGCGGATAAAAGGTTGTGTATTGGCAAGGCACACACGTCCCAGTGTGGCGTGGCGAACATGGGAAACAAGAAGGTGCGTGGGTTGGCGGCGTTCTTCAATGAACTTGAGCCACTGGCTGTCGGCCGCAGGCTCTGGCTCCTTGTACACGCGCGCGTCATGACCGTCGTATAGGGCAAGCCCCCAGCCATCGACGGTGTGCGTGGCGTATCCACCACGTTGGGCAAATCGTTCCAGGGAAATGGTTGCACGCGTGGGCAGCCGGCTTGACAGACAGAACAGTTCACACATTGTCTAACTCGATCCAGGGGGTACGTGACAATCCTGATCCTGACATTGCCTGGTCGGCTTGTGTCACCCAAGCTCTGCCAAGCATTCACGTTCCTAGAAATACCAACTTTGACCTAGCTCAACTCGGTGAGCGTCATCAACTTTGGACACAGCATTTGGTCAAGCTACTGAGACGGGCCCGAGTTTGGGCGGAACCTCGAGTTTGGCGCGTCTTGAGGGAGCCAGGGCCACATGGCGTGTGCCCGCATCAAGGACGCATATTTGCGTTGGTTGTCGTGACGGGCTGCGTAATGCTACTCCTCACGCCAGCCTATGCCGTGGACTTACTTGGTCAGGCGCAAGGCGCGGGCAGCCCTTGCTTGCGCGTAGCGAACAGGACGACGTCGATGCTAAAGCTGCCATCGGCGGAAATCTCAAAATAGTCTCGAACCTCGCCTGAAATAGCCTGCTGCAGTGCACGGATTGCTTCTGTCTGTATCGGCGGCGTTTTCATGCGCTCGATCCAGTCATCAAACTTGAGCCTTACCCGGAAGCGTTGCGTTCTCTCGCAGGCAAGCCCTGATGCCGCCAGGGTCGCTTCCCATTCAGCACGACTATAGTCGCGGACATGCGAAGGATCGCGCAGCAACTCCAATGTTTGAAGAAAACTGTCAAGCAGGGCCTGGCCCGGGGATATCACATCCACAAAGCCAGCGCTTCCGCCGCATCTGAGAACCCGCGCGGCTTCACGCAATCCTGCCCCAAGGTCGCGCCAGTGATGCGCGCTGTAGCGGCTGAGGACGAGGTCGAAGGACTGATCGCCGAAAGGCAGTTCTTCGACGCAGCCCCTCTGCGTTCTGAGATTGCCGATTTGACCTCGCCGCGCGAGCTCTGCGACAACGGCAAGCATATCCGTGGATAGGTCATAGGCAACGACTTCCCTGACATGTGGAGCTACATGAAGGCTCACATGCCCACCACCGCACCCCAGATCAAGAACACACCCCCGAGGATGGCCTAGCGCCATCTGTGTCAGGGCATTGAGATCCTCGCCTTGAGCATGTACCGGGCTTTCGACATAGGCATTGGCGCGCGCGCCAAACTGTCTCTCCACCAGGCATTCATGGCTGGTTTCGGCCATGCGATACACTCCTTGGGCTTGACCCTTGGCTGCAGCGGTGGCCCCAAAGAGCCTCGCACGGGCGCGAAAGCTTGCGTGCCGGATAACTGTACAATTTTCGAGGCCGGTGGGAATACTGCTCCGGGCGGGCGACAATGATCATGGGAAGCTGAGGATAAAGTTGCCGCCAGAGCTTCGGTAAGTAGCGCTGGGGGCCTGGCGCCGGAAAGACGGCAATGATCGCCCGTCAGAAACTTCCTTCGGCGCCTCCCTCACCGTCCAGCCGGACCGACCCGGAAGCACCAACAGAGTGATGATGGCGTGCAAAGCTCTGTTCGCGGAGACCTTGCCTGCTATAGGCTGCAGAGGCGCTTACATGCCTCAGCCAGTTGCCCATGTGAAAAGCCATCTTCGGCCTGGCGCACAGCGAATCTGGCTGGCAGGACAAAGGGAGAAGCCCGCGTGCGTCCCACTATTTTTGGCATCCCCAATTGCGACACCATAAAAAAGGCCCGTGACTGGCTCGAACGCCATCAAATTGAGTACCGGTTTCATGACTACCGGAAGGATGGCGTGCCCAGGGAGCTGCTGGAGGCATGGATCAAGGAACTGGGCTGGGACGTCCTCCTCAACCGCAATGGCACGACGTTCCGTAAGCTGCCTGACAGCGACAAGATCGGCCTCAATGCGGCCAAAGCGATGGCACTGATGTGTGCCCAGCCGAGCCTGATCCGGCGCCCTGTGCTCGACACTGGCCTGCGGCGCGTGGTGGGATTTGCCCCGCACGTTTACGTAACGCTGTTTTAGGGTGGGGTAGGGCTCGGCTGCGCCGCGCCAGGCGCTCAGCCGGGGCGAAGGGCTAAAACCTCCCGCCACTGCAGCGCTGACACGCCAGCAAGTCCGGTATGCGTGATTAGGGCTGCTGCTTCAGGACCCGACAACTCCGGCGCGTGGCGGCAGGCATGGCTGAGAGCAGGCAAGCCCAAAACGCCATAGCAAGGCCGCCAAAGGGGGCGGCCCCGCACCGGCCCTCCGCCTTTCCTCACCCCTGGGGGCCTTCTGCCGCGCTTGGCGTCCTAAGGCCCCCCAAAGGCTCAACAGGCGTCACTTTGGCGTGCAAGCACACTGGCAAAAGATCGCTATATCAATCCAAGATTAGAAGGCATTTCAGCCCGGGATCAATGGCAAAACCGGCACTTCGCCGGGCCCGCTCCCAGTAAGACCATTGTGCAACTGCCGCAGGATTTGGGTGAAATCGGCGGGAACCTTCTTCCCTCCTCGCTCTTTCATGTTTAGGCTTCATTTCGTGCGCGTGGGGCTTTGCTGGGGGAGACATTGCTATGCTGCGGCATTTACTGCGTTCTGTGGTCAAGCAAGGAACCTTGACAGTCATTCACCCGGACGGGATCGATGTGTTTGGACAGGGCGAACCGCGCGTAACGGCGCGGATGCGCGATCGCAAGGTGCTCTGGGACATCGCTCGCGATCCTGATCTGAAGATCGGTGAGGCCTATATGGATGGCCGCCTCTCGATTGAAGAGGGTGACATCGCGCTGTTGCTCGATCTGCTGATGTCCAATCTCTCGCGCAACCACACCACGGTCTGGCATCGGCTGGCGCGGGTATTGCGCAAAGCTATCCGCCGCCTCAACCAGTATAATCCGGCGTCGCGCTCCAAGGACCATGTCGCTCATCATTACGACCTCTCTGGCCAGCTCTACGATCTGTTTCTGGACAAGGACCGGCAATATTCCTGTGCGTATTTTTCGGGCCCCGGTGAAAGCCTCGACGACGCCCAGATCGGCAAGAAGCGCCACATTGCGGCCAAGCTCTTTTGTGACCGGCCGGGGCTGAGGGTCCTGGACATCGGTTGTGGCTGGGGGGGACTCGCCCTTGATCTGGCGCGGGACTGCAAAGCCGATGTGCTCGGCATTACGCTGAGCGAGGAGCAGATCGCCATCGCCAGGGAGCGCGCCCGCCACGCCGGGTTGAGTGAGCGATGCCATTTCGAGCTTGTCGATTACCGCAAGCTGGGCGGCAGGTTCGATCGCATCGTCTCAGTTGGCATGTTCGAACATGTCGGGGTTCCCCATTACGAGAGCTATTTTGAGAAAATCCGGGATCTGCTCGACGATAATGGGGTGGCTATGATTCACACCATCGGTCGCTCGGACGGACCTGGCGCCACCAATCCGTGGATCGCTAAATACATCTTTCCCGGCGGCTATACCCCGGCGTTGAGCGAAATGGTGCCGGTGATCGAGCAGTGCGGGCTGATGGTATCCGATGTCGAAGTGTTGCGCCTGCATTATGCCGAGACCTTGAAGGAATGGCGCCGGCGGGTGCGCGCCCACTGGAGTGAACTGGCCGAGCTCTACGATGAACGCTTTTGCCGCATGTGGGAATTTTATCTCGCCGGCGCTGAAATGGGCTTTCGGCGCGAGGGACTGGTGGTGTTCCAGGTGCAGATCATCAAGAACGTCGATGCCTTGCCCATTACCCGCGATTACATGTACGAAAACGAACGCACCATGCGGTTTGCCGGCACCGAACAGATGCCACGGCCCAAACGGGTGGCATGATTGAGGGTCCACACAGCGGGCGAATCGACTAAACTGGGGAAAATCGTTTTGTTCCGCTTGCAGGACCGCGCCCGGACGGCTTGATTGGCGCCCCAGCAAGGCTGCCGTTTACCCCATGGACCAAGACCTGCACCGCCACGTTCCCTACGACATTGACGTCGAGCAGGCCCTGCTCGGGGTCATCCTTTCGGACAATCGCGCGCTCGAACGCGTCTCGGCTATTTTGAAGCCCGATCATTTCTATGATCCGCTGCATGCGCGCATTTATGAAGTGATGCTGGCGCAGGCAGAGCGTGGCGGCATGGTGCTGACGCCACTGACGCTGCACGCGCATATGAAAGCTGATCCTGGCCTCATCGAGATGGGGGGCCTGAACTATTTTGCGCAACTCGCCAACGCAGCGCCGGCTCTTCCCAATGTGCGGGATTACGCACAAATTCTCCACGATCTGGCAGTACGGCGCTCTCTCATCCGTATCGGCGAAGACATCGTTAATACGGCCTACGAAGCCCCCCACGATAATCCTCCCAAAGCCCAGATCGAAACGGCAGAGAAGGCCCTTTATGCCATCAGCGAGAGCTCGCGCTATGGCGAAGGGGCGATCGACTTTGGGGAATCCTTGCGACGGGCAGTTGCCCTTGCAGAGAAGGCAGCCGCGCGCGGAGGGCGGATTTCAGGCGTGACCACCGGCTTTGATGACATCGACAAGCTGCTTGGCGGTCTGCAGCCATCCGATCTTTTGATCCTTGCCGGCCGACCGGGCATGGGCAAAACCTCCCTTGCAACCAACATCTCCTTTCATGCTGCCAGATCCTACATCGAGGATCTGGCAGCAGGCGTCGAGCCGCGTGGTGCACCGGTCCTATTTTTCAGTCTGGAAATGGCTGCTCAGCAGCTCTCCGGACGCATTCTTGCGGAACAGAGCGAGATCGAGATGTGGAAGATCCGCAACGGCAAGTTCAGCGAGAGCGAGTGGGAGAAGTTTGTCCTGACCACCCAGGACCTCTCCGACCTGCCACTTTATATTGATGACACCGGCGGCATCTCGATCGCCCAGATCGCGGCCCGTGCCCGCCGCCTCAAACGCGAAAAGAACATTGGCCTGATCGTGATCGACTATCTGCAGCTTGTGACCTCGGCCAGCCGGGCAGAAAATCGCGTCCAGGAAATCACCCAGATCACGACCGGGCTGAAGACCCTGGCCAAGGAACTGAACCTGCCGGTCCTTGCGCTTTCGCAATTGTCACGCGGCGTGGATGCGCGCGACGACAAGCGTCCAGTCCTGTCTGATTTGCGTGAATCGGGCTCCATCGAACAGGACGCCGATGTCGTCATGTTTGTCTTTCGCGAGGAATATTACCTGAAAAGTCGTGAACCGGAGCCGGGCACGCCTGAGCACACCAAATGGCTGGAGAAGTGCGAGCGGGTCATGGGGCGCGCCGAAGTGCTGGTCGAAAAGCACCGGCACGGCGCCACCCGTGCGATACCCCTGCAGTTTGACGATCGCTTTACGCGCTTTTCCAATCTTGCGGATGAGAGTCAGTTGCCGGCACACTAAGCTTGATCTTGGTGCCAATTTGCGAGCACGAGCCAGGGCGCCAGGAAGGCCTTGCCATCTTCCCGGCAGATCGCGCATTAGTGCCTCAAATGGGTCTTCCGAGGGTAAAAATGTTCAGCTCCCAAGCGCAGGCGCGTACATGCGTCACCCTTTAGGTCATGGTGAGCGGCATTTCTCCACGCGCACCGGCTGGCTGCGGGCCGCCGTGCTTGGAGCCAATGACGGCATTGTCTCGATCGCCAGCCTCATTGTTGGCGTCGCCTCCGCCTCTTCGGGGCGTAACGCTGCACTTGTGGCAGGCGTCGCCGGCCTGGTTGCCGGGGCGCTTTCGATGGCAGCCGGAGAGTATGTCTCGGTTTCGTCCCAGGCCGACACCGAACGTGCCGATCTTGCCAAAGAAACCGACGAACTGAGCGCCAATCCTCTCGCCGAGCACGAGGAGCTGGCAGCCATCTACCGCCGTCGCGGGCTTGAGACCGCCCTCGCCGAGAAGGTCGCCGAAGAGCTGATGACGCACAATGCGCTGGAAGCGCACGCCCGTGACGAACTTGGCATCTACGATGCGATGACAGCAAAACCGCTGCAGGCAAGCCTGACCTCGGCGGTGAGTTTTTCAGCCGGCGCCGGACTGCCGTTGCTTGTAATCGCCATAGCCCCTCTTGGCTATTCAGTTCCCTCGGTCATACTCGCATCGCTGCTTTATCTGGCCATATTGGGGGCCATCAGCGCCTATGCCGGCGGCGCAAAACTGCTGCGCCCAACACTGCGCGTTACCTTCTGGGGCGCTTTGGCAATGCTTGTCACCGCCGGTATCGGTCGGCTCATCGGTGTCGCCGTCTAAGCAGGGCCGATTACAAAAAATGCCTGCGCCGCACCGACAATCTGAAGCGCGTAGACGCTGCCCAAAGATGCAGCCGGACACAGAGACGCCTGCTATCGCCCCTTGCATTTCGATTTGGCCAAAACTAGGTTGCCGAAGGAGACCTCGTATGCCCTTTATCAATCCTCCCCTTCGCGGCCGAGGTAGATGTTACCAAGTTGCTGAGCAGTTCCCTGTCGTGCCTCACCATCCGGCTCGGTGCGGTGGTGGAGAATTATCACCGCTGTGCCCGTCTTGCCGGACCGGCGGCAATTGCCCCGACCGTCAAGGCCGATGCCTATGGCCTTGGTGCACTGCCGATAGCTGGAGCTTTGACCACGGCCGGGGCCGATACATTTTTCGTAGCTCGTCTCGAAGAAGGAATCGCGCTGCGGAGGCACCTGCCCAAAGCCCGCATTTTCGTGCTCGACGGAGCCCAGCCGGACTTTGTCGAGGCGCTCCATCGTTATGCGTTGACGCCAGTACTCAACAGTCTGGCACAGATTTCCGCTTGGTCAGCCGCCGCCCCGGAGCACACACGGCTCGACGCTGCGATACACATCGACACCGGCATGTCTCGCCTGGGTCTTTCCGCCTGCGAGCTGTCCGTGCTCGCGGCACAGGCCGCCAAACGCCTGGATCGGCTGCGCCTCGTCCTTGTGATGAGCCACCTTGCCTGTGCTGACGAGCCCGGCAGCTCCATGAACGCCATGCAGCTGGCGCGCTTTCGCGCGGCGCTGGCGATGTTGCCACCAGCCCCGGCAAGCCTGGCCGCCAGCGCAGGACTTTTCCTCGGCCCCGACTATCTCTTTGATATTGTCCGTCCGGGGCTTAGCCTTCTTGGCGGTGACCCGAGGGCCCATCGCGGCCAGAACCCGTTTTTGGTTGCTGCCCGCCTCAGCACACGGGTGCTGCAGCTCAGGCGAATTGACAAGGACCAAAGCGTTGGCTACGGAGCCACATTCCGCAGCGCGCGCCCCACGGTGCTCGCGACGGTAGCACTGGGATATGCGGACGGGCTTATGCGCGCCATCGGCAATCGCGGGGCAGGCGCGATCGAGGGCACGCTGGTGCCTGTTGTTGGCCGCGTCTCCATGGATGTGACGGTGCTGGATCTCGGCCCGCACAGTACGGCGCGCATTGGTGATGAGATCGAGTTCTTTGGCGACCAGATT
>JAKAVI010000461.1 GCA_021817355.1 Pseudomonadota bacterium
GGGGCGCTCAGCTCTTGGCAGTTCCGGCAAGCGTGCCAGGAGAGTGTGAACCAGTAATCCCCGCGTGAAGCGCGAGGAGTCAGTCTGCCATGATGCGGTTCCATGGTCTTCGCCTCCTGTTTGGGAGGGACGGATGGTGCGGGGCTTGTCCTGCCTGGGTGGCGCGGTCTTCACCCACTCAGGTAGTTCGAAAGTGACCGCAGGCGCCGCGGTTGAAGGAGGTCCGGGTTGAAGTGTCTGGTCTCCGATGACCCAGAATACCTCGTCACCACACTTTTCCTCCCGACCTATGTGACGCGCGGCTTCGGCACAATGCCAGTACCAGCTACCTTCGCGTATCCCCCCCTGATTTTCGAAGCCACAGATGTAGAGCTGTTCGCGTGCCCGCGTCAGGGCGACATAAAGCAGCCGGTTGTGTTCTTCCCGGGCACGTAGTTCAGCCCTGTCCTTAGCTGCCTTGACCTTTTCCGGAGCTTCGCGGTCGTTCAATGGGTAGATGATTTGATCATCGGAGATGAGAAGTTCACCACGTCGTCCAGGCGCTTCCGGAAGGGTGGTGGAATCCGGGAGAATGACAATGTCAGATTCCAGTCCCTTGGCCGCATGCACTGTCATCACCCGCACTTCATCGCGGCTCTTCTCCATGTCCCGCTTGATTTCCGTTTCGCCCTGTTCTAGCCAGTATAGGAATCCCTCCAAACTGGGCGTGTTGATCTGCTCGTAGGAGAGCGTCAGGCTAGCGAATTCCTCTATGCTGTCGAGCGCATCGTTGCCCAATCTTTCTACCAGACGACGCTTCATGCCGTGGCGCATCAGTGCCGTAGCATAAAATTCATAAGGTGGCACGAGATCGGCAATGCGTCGCATTTCGGCCAGGAAGGAACAAGCAAATTCGAAAACTGGAGTTTCCCGCCGACGCTGCATGAGCTCGAACCAAACATCCTTAATCCGTGGCTGGCAGAGGATATATAATTCATCCTCTGAAAAACCAATGAGAGGGGAGCGCAGCAAAGCGGCGAGATTGAGATCATCTTCAGGTAAAAGTACAAAGCGGCCCAGAGAGATCAGATCCTTGACGGCAATCTGCTGAAGCAGGCGCAGGCGATCAGCGCCAGCAACCGGAACACCACGCTCCTTCAGTTGCCGGATTACTTCACTTGCAAATGGTTCACGCCGAGGCATCAAGATCATGATGCTGCCCGCCGAGACTGGCTTTTCAAGGCCAGGCAAGTAAGTTCGTCCGTCAGTCCAATTTCTTATCGCGTCGGCAATACGTATCGCCAATTCTCGCACCGGGCTGTCTTGGCGCACGGCATCGATGGGCGTCCACGGATCCTGGTCCCCGGATGCTGGTGGTTTGACTGTGGGCCAGAGTTCAACCCGGCCCTTGGTCACGCGCGCGGCATGGTGGACGATGGGTTGTTCGCTCCGCGAAAGTCCTGCACGGGCAGACGGTTGAGCAAAGACCGCATCGACAAAGCTCAAGATCTCTGGCGCAGAGCGGCGCGAGACCTCCAGTTCCAGAGTTGAGAATTGTGCTCTCTGATCTGATGCTGCGGCGGCAAAGTGAGTACGATGCGCAGCAAACTCGTGCGGTGCAGCACCCTGGAAGCTGAAGATTGACTGCTTTTCGTCACCGACCGCGAATATAGTGCGTGGTCCGGGTTCTGATGCGGAAAAGAATTCACTGGTCAAAGCCTTGATGATTTCCCATTGCGCGGGACTGGTGTCCTGGGCTTCATCAATCAAAATATGCTCGATGCCGCCATCGAGCTTATAGAGGACCCAGGCAGCGGCATCTGCACGGGTGACGAGATCCCGCGCTGACATGATCAGATCATTGTAATCGATGAGCCCGCGTGCTCGCTTGTTCCGGCTATAAATGTCCCGCGTTGCCCCGGCAAGCCGAAGCGCGGCGATCGCAAGTTCGGCGCCACGGGCTGCACGGAGGTTTTCGTCCGCATCGGCTATCTGATCGGCAATCTCGCTCAGAAACGCGAATAGCTTTGGGTCTGATTGCATCCGTCCGGTTGTAGCAAGGCGTTTGGGAACGGCTCCATCTGTGTTCAGCAGCGATCGGCGCCATGCGTCAAATTGCCGGTCCGGGGGCGTGACAAGTGCCTTCGCCAGGAGTTCTGCGCGCTTCTGGTCGTTGGAGCTGCCTGCAGCGAGCCACGCGATCACGTCTTTGATTTTCTGAGTGTTGCGCGCAACAGTGACAGCGAAGCTGTCAATGACGTCCTGGGGAGGATGCACGCCCGCTCCATGATTGCTGCGCAATTGCGTTAGAAAATCCTGCTCATTGTCGGACAGGCGAAGCAAATGGCGTTCGATGCGGCTACGGTCGTTGCCCATCGCCCAGTCGAGGATTTGCGACAGGCGCACCTCATTGGTCTGGGTAACAAGATAGGCTGCGGCGCTAGCCAGTGGTTCTTCGCCGTGGCCTGCTCTGGCTAAAGCCCGCGTGCGGGCCTCGGCGATCATTTGTCGAGCCGATTGTTCGTCAAGTACCCTGAAGCCGGGTGGCATGCCTGCTTCGATCGGAAACCGGGCCAGCAAAGTCTGACAAAAGGCGTGAATGGTCTGTATCTTGAGCCCGCCCGGCGTCTCAAGTGCGGAGGCAAAAAGCCGGCGCGCTTCATTGAGAGCGTTCGGGCCCTTTAATGAGCCTCCGATTGCGGTCACCGCGGCAGCGAGTTCGGCATCCGCAAGCATGGCCCAGCTGCCTAGCTGCCGAAACAGGCGGTCCTGCATTTCCGCAGCGGCGGTCTTGGTATAGGTCAGACAAAGGATTCGCTCCGGTTTCACGCGTTCCAACAGCAATCGCGTAACACGGTTGGCCAGGGTGTAGGTCTTGCCTGAACCGGCATGAGCTGACACCCACGCCGAGCGACGTGGGTCACCCGCCAGATGTGAGGGCTCCCCGGTCATCGCTTCCTCCCACACGCAATTCCCTCACTATCGGACTTTTGCTTTGCTCCGAGGCGGGTTCGGCCACTTACCGTGATAGTTCCAACGGCAAGGTGACCTTGAGCGCAGCGCTCAGAAGCGATAGAGCTTCCGCCCGTACCGGTGTAGCGCAAACCGATTGGGTGCTGCGCGCGCGAGAAACGAGCCAAGGGTCGTCCAAGACGGTATTCTCTTTCCATTATTAGGCAAGATCTGACTGGCCCAACTGATGTCACTCGTCAACCTCCCAGCCGGTCATCGACCATTCGCGTACCCGCGCTAAGTGGTCGTATTGGCCCTCAGCATCGGCGCGGAAGGGGCGAACCCGTGGCACATAAGGTGTATGGGGATCGTCAAACTCGGCAATACGGGCAACGAGCTTGGCGACTGCCTCCTGGGCAAGGTTGGTTGCATCACCGGGCACGATGCCCACGGCTCCCGCATCTGCTCCACCGGAAAACCGAATGTAGACAAGTTGGCGAGGCGACAGAGGTCCGATATCGCTAAAGCCGCCGGCAGCGAGGACCGCAGCTTCCAGAGGTAGCTGCGGAGCCAGCAGTGTCGAGACTTGCTTGTTGGAGGGTGGGTAGCCACTTTTATAGTCCACCACAGCCGCGCCACCAGATTTTAGCTCGTCGATGCGATCGGCGCGCGCGTGCAGCCTAAAGATACCACAAGGCCCATGAAACTCAATTTGACCGGAAACTTCGGTATGTAGGCGCGCGATATCCCGGCGGCGTTCGCGCTCCTCAGCAACAAACCAGATAGCCGCGCGTCGAAAACGCGGCATCCACAATGCGCGCTCGGCCCGCGGCAGGTTGATCGCCGCGAAGATCTCTTCCCCAATAGCGATGAGACGGGTCTCGCAGCCATCCGGCAAAACATCCGGAAACTCCCTTGCGAACCGCTCTAGTGCGTCATGTATGGCAATGCCGTGCTCACGTGGACCGAACTCCCCTTGTAGCGCGTCAAGCTTCTTCAATCTGAGGACATATCGGGCATAAATTGCGTATGGATCGCGTAACCATGTTTCAATTTCGGTGACGGAAAGTGAACGCGGGCGGGCACTGACCGGAGGAGTTGGGCGTGGGCGGGCCAGAGAGGCGCCGATGCGATCCGGACGATCAAGGCGGCGTGCGATTTCAAGCAGGGTATCATCGCGCAACTGGTCGTAGAGCCCAAGACCCGTGGTCAGCTGTTTCAGCCTTTGCCACCACCGCGAGGCGACAGTTGGCGCTCCATCGGCTTTAAGGGCACGGGTCAGAAGCACACGTTCGCCACAGGCCAATGTGGCAAAATCATGGGCAGCCCGGCCGATGCTGCGCTCTGGGGCATCAAGCCCGAGGGCATTTCGCATCGGGCGCGACAACCAGGCGTCGTTGCTGGCGGTCTGTGGCCAGCTTGCCTCGTTGAGCCCACCCAGAATCGTGAGATCGAAACGCTGCAGGCGGGCTTCGAGAGGACCAAGGATAAACAGGCGGGGATGCCTTCCGTAATTCGGCCGGACGGTATTTTCGCGCGCAAGCTGACGGAAGAGTGTCAGGTAGTCATTGGGGGCGATCGGTGGCAATCCCGTTGCCGCACTGTGGAGATCACGCAGCAGGCTTGCCGCGACCTTCCCAGCCTCGCCGTGCCACAGCCGCACGGTGCCGCTGTCGCAATCACTGGCCGCCAGCGCTTCACCTGCCGCGACATGAACCTGAAGCGCCTCGGTAAGATCAACCTGCGGGCGGGCGAGAAGCAGCTCGAGTGGGGTCAGTATCTCCAGCAGCCTGGCAAATTCTGGCAACAGACGGGCAGGAACGCGCTCGGCAATCCCGTCAAGACCTGCATCTGGCGTCGGTCCACGCAACGCCTTGAGATCGAGCATGCGGGCAAACCGCCGAAATGCCGCCGGGTCTTGTCCACAGGCAGACAGCGGGTGTTTGAGCAGGGCGAGTAGGGCTACCGGCGCAAAACCGCTCTCTGCAGCGTCGCTCAAGAGGCAGAGGAATTCACCCGGTGGGGTATGCGCAAGAGGCCGACCGGCTGAATCATCGATATCAATGTCCCAGCGGCGCAGCTCGGCAGCTACCCGGCGGGCCAGATTGCGATCCGGCGTCACGAGGGCAGCTGTGCTGTCGCTTTCTGTGAGGCTTTGACGCAAGGAAAGGGCAATGACCTGTGCCTCTTCGGCCGGCGTTGCGGCCTCAGTGAGCGTGAGGCCCTCAAGTCCCGGCGAGACAGACTCGGCTCCGGCCCGGGCCAGCCTTTGCCAGGCATCAGTAACGGGGGCTGGCAAAAGGGCTTGGCGGATCAGGACCCGGCGGGCTGAGTTTAGTTCGGGCTCCTGCCAGGCTTCTACCTCGGCGCGCGCGGTTCCCAGTGCTGCCAGAAGCTGTTTCAGACCAAATTGTGGATGGCCTGCATCCAGCCTGTTCCAGCTGTCATCATCCAAATCGCGATCGAGGTCCGGGAGAATTACCGCCCCGTTGGGCAGCTCAGCGATGGCAGAAAGCAGCTGGGCAGTTGCAGGAATGCTGCCGGTAGAGCCCGCGGCGATAACCGGACCTGAGCCGAACCGCGCCAGGTGCCGGCCGAGCGTGGCCAGCGCGAGGTTACGTCGGGCCGCCGGATCCATGGCCTCCTCCGCCGCCAGGACGGGTGGCCAGGCGTTGCGCAGCAGCAGCAGAAATTCCCGCACATCGGCCCAGTGTGCAGCCAGCGAGCCATCGATGAGTGTATCGAGCCGTTCAAGGCTTGCGTTGGCAGTTTGGATCTCGAACAGGAAGGCGGCAAGGCTGCTGGCCAAAGCTGTCGCTTGGGCAAAATTGGGCGTGTCACCACGGTGCTGCGACCAGCGCTGGACCAGTTGGGCGAGCAGCAGTCGCTGGCGCAATGGCGCGATGGCTGGGGGCAGGGCAAGGTCATCGTTGCGAGGATCGAATGTAAGTTCGTCTTCGTCCACATCGCCCAGTGCTCGGATGTCTGGGAGCAGGGTGGCACCGTCGAGCTGGCGGGCGAATTCGTCACTGAGGGCACGCACCGCACGGCGTGTAGGAAGAAAAATGACTGCCCCGGCTAAGGCGAGAGGATCTTCCTGCGGGCGAAGCCGATTGATGAGGCCATGAACAAGGGTTGTGGCAAACCCCCGTCCCGCGTCAATGGTGAAGACGTTCTTGGACATCTGCCCTCATACCGGCGCCAGATCGGCAAGGCAGGCCTCTGCTGGTGCAATCGCCTCAGGATGATCGATGTGCATCCAGATGCCATCGAGTCTCATGCCAAACAGTCTGCCACGGGCTATCGCCCTGTCCCACAGCGGGTTTATGGAAAAGCGACCGCCAGGTGCGGTCTCGAACAGACGCGGATGCACGATTTCCACGCTGGTCCAAACGAACGGGCCTACGTGATGCTCCGGAACTCGCGCAAGGCGGCCCTGCGCGTCCATGACAAAATCTCCTTTGCCCTCATAGCAGATCGAATTGACTGTCGCTGCCAGCAGCATGAGCGCGTCCATGACAGATGGCTGCCATTGCTGCTTGAGACGCTCAAGGGCGTGGCTCGCGCCTTCCACCCAAACCGTATCTGCGTTGACATGATAAAATGGCTCACCCTCGAAGTGGGAAAGAGCCTTGTAGATGCCCCCCCCTGAATCCAGCAACTCGCCACGTTCGTCGGAGATCCGGATTTCAAGGTCGTGCCGCCTTGCCAGATGAGCTTCGATCTGATCTGCGAGGTAATGGACATTGACTACCGCCATCTCGACACCGGCAGCGACGAGACGATCCAGAACGTAGTCGATCAGTGCCTTGCCCGCCACCTTGACGAGGGGCTTGGGTGTGGCGTGGGTCAGCGGCCGCATGCGCGTGCCAAGTCCTGCAGCCATGACCATTGCGCGTTTTGGGCCGGTGTTCACGGTCGGGCTCCTGTCTGCGGCGGGGCTGCATGGCGCAGCTCGGAGGGGATGTGGGCATCGTACCAGGTCTTCAGCTGGGCCAGTGCCGGGTGACGCAGATCCTGTTCGAGGTACCGCCATACCCGCGGAATCATGGCCAGGTAGCGGGGCTTGCCGTCGCGCAGATAAAGACGAGAGAAAATTCCAATGATCTTGGCGTTGCGCTGTCCAGCCATGATAGCCATTTCCGACTCGAAGGCATCCACATCAAATCTGTCGCAACCGCTTCTCTGTTTGAGATAGTGTTTGCGCATGGCCTCAGCCAGCTCAAGAGGTACGTCCCGACGGGCGTCTTCGAGCAGCGAGACAAGGTCATAAGCCGGTGATCCCGAAACAGCATCCTGAAAGTCAATGACGCCGGTGCGGGCAATCCCCTTGCGCTGCGCAAGCCACATCAGGTTTTGTGCATGATAGTCGCGGTGCACAAAGACTGGATCGCTGCCGCGCACCTGATTGAGCACCTGAGTCCACAGGACGCGATGTTCGGTGCGTTCCAGCTCATTGGCCTTGCGTCCCAGGACCAATGGCAAATACCACTCTGCGAACAGATTGATTTCGGCCAACTGGGCAAGCTCATCATAAGGAAAGAGCACAATGTCACCTGGCAGAAAGATGGGAGCCGGCTTCTGATGCAGTCGGACCAGAATGTCCACGGCCGTCCGATAGAGTTCCATCGCATCATGACCGCTCGCAATCATGTCGGCATAAAGCGAGTCCCCCAAATCTTCGCTGAGAACAAACCCATCCTTGGCATCCCAGGCATAGATCTCTGGCGCGCTGATCCCGCAGCGCCTGAGGTATTCGGCCACGGAAACGAAGCGGCCACAATCTGCCCCGGCAAGACGAGCAACGGCGTTATAGCCGAGGCGTTGGCGCTGGGCCGGATTGGCGTCAGCTGGAGCGGCAGGAGATTCAGCGGCTTGCGGCTGGTCCATCACCATTGCCATGGAACCTTTGCGCTCGGCGCGAAGATAGCGTCGCGTTGATGCATCGCCAGCCAATGCTGTCAACTTGGCATCGCCCCAACCTGCGCGGACGAGGAAATCGCGTAGGTGCTCAGCGCGGTCGGACATCAAAACGGCTCCGTGTTAGAAGTAGGCCGCCCAGCGTTGTGGGCCGCACAGTTCAACGTGTCGCTCGTCCAGCGCACCGTTGGAAAAATGGACGACCAGCGTGTCATCTGGCAGCAGGCCATACGCCCTCCGCGGCCACTCGATCAATATCGCGCCAAGGTCCAATGCGTCCTCAATGCCCAGTTCGGCCAGTTCATCGTCGTGTTCGATTCGGTAAAGGTCAAAATGCGAGATCGTAAGCTCCGGCAGGTCATAGGACTGTACCAGACTGAAGCTTGGGCTCGGAGCCTCCCCCTTGAGCCCTCGGGCGCGTAACACGGCGCGCGCGAGCGCTGTCTTGCCGGTCCCGAGCTCTCCGTCCAGTGCGACCGCCGTTCCCCGGCGAAGTCCCGCGGCAATCTGCGCGCCGAGCGCGCCGGTCTCGGCAAGATCATTCAGAACGAGGCGGCGATGAAATTCCGAAGGCTTATGGCTCATTGTGCCTGTTTATCCTGTCGTGACCGTGCTCTCAACGCGTCGTTAAGTGGAGTTTGCGGGATCTTAGGGACATGCTAGGGGAGGGGCCGTGTAGGGATCAAACAGGCAAGCGGACCTGGCATGATGGACAAGATTGTGATTGTGGGCGCCGGGCAGGCAGCCGCCCAGGCCATAACCAGCCTCCGGGCCGAGGGTTATTCTGGCGGCATTACCCTCGTGGGTGACGAGACCTTTCCCCCTTACCAGCGCCCGCCATTGTCCAAGGCATATTTGCTCGGCAAGCTGGAACGGGACCGACTGTTCCTCAAACCCGACCAATTTTATAAGGATGCGGGCATTGACCTGCGCCTCGGCCTGCAGGCGACGGCTATCGACCGTTCAGCGCGGCGGCTTCAGCTCTCGGACAACAGCTCGCTCCTCTACGATAGGCTCTTGCTCGCCACTGGCACCCGCATCCGGCGCATCAAGGTGCCCGGTGCCGAACTTGCAGGTGTCCATTATCTTCGCAGCATTGCTGATGTAGACAGCCTGCGTCCGGCGCTCGTTCCCGGCAAAAAGCTGGCTGTGATCGGCGGCGGCTATATTGGGCTCGAAGTTGCGGCGGTGGCGGTCAAACTGGGCCTTGAGGTCACGGTATTTGAGGCGTTGGAACGGCTCATGGCTCGGGCGGTGTCGCCGGTACTGTCGGAGTTCTACCTGACCGAGCATCGAGCCGCAGGTGTCAAATTTCAGCTGAAGATGGGCGTAGACGGCTTTGTCGGCGACGGACACCTGCGCGCGGTACAGGCGGGAGGAGCCGTACATGCGGCGGACCTGGCGCTCGTCGGAATTGGGGTCCTGCCCAACACCGAGATTGCCGCGGCGGCAGGCCTTTCCTGTGATGATGGCATCGTGGTGGATCGGTACTGCGCCAGCATCGATGACCCGGCGATCTTCGCGGCAGGCGATTGCACCCGCCATCATGGCCGCGATGGTGTCCTACTGCGTCTGGAATGCGTACAGAACGCAATTGATCAGGCCAAGCATGCCGCGCTCGCCATGCTCGGCCGGCCCACCCCCTATTGCGAAGTGCCATGGTTCTGGTCAGACCAGTACGACCTCAAGATGCAGATTGCGGGACTGGCCCGCACGGGGGACAATCTGGTGCTGCGAGGAGACCCAGCAGGGCGAAAATTTGCCGTTTTCCACCTGCGGAAGGGGCTGGTGGCTGCGGTCGAAGCTGTCAATGCGGCCCCGGAATACATAGTCGGGCGCAAATTGATCACTGATGCCACGCCAGTGTCCGCAGAACGTCTTGCGGACACTGCCATCTCTATGAAACAGATTGTCTGAATAGCATCATTGCGAGCCAGAGGACGCCATGCCCAAGATCAAATACATCGAACATAACGGCAAAGAGCATATCGTCGACGTGCCACTTGGCTGGTCGGTGATGGAGGGTGCAGTCAAGAATATGATACCGGGCATTGACGCCGATTGTGGTGGTGCCTGTGCCTGTGCCACCTGCCATGTTTATGTGGACGAGGCGTGGGCCGCAAAATTGCCTCCGAAGGAAGACATGGAAGAAACCATGCTCGACTTCGCCCAGGATCTTGAGGCAAATAGCCGCCTGTCCTGTCAGATCAAGGTGACGAAAGAGCTTGATGGCTTTACCGTGCGCCTACCCAAGAGCCAGCACTGAGTATTTCATCTGTGGTGATAGATCATGCGACTTGGCCGACGTCTTGAACGCGTCGGGGCAGGTGGCAACGAACGGTTGTGCCACGATTGGCCGCACTGTCGATTTCGACCCAGCCATTGTGCAGCTCGACGAAGCGGTTGACGAGCGCCAAGCCGAGCCCAGCGCCCGCGCGCTGACCGGCTTGCCCCTTGGCGGAAAAATGTTCAAAGACATTGGCTTTGACCTCGGGAGCGATACCAGGGCCGGTATCCGAGACATAAATCTGCACGTCACCGTCCTCGCTGGCGGCCCCAAGGACGATGCGCCCTCCACGCGGCGTGAACTTGAACGCGTTCGACAGCAGATTGAAGACCACTTGCCTGATGCGCTTCTGATCAAGTTTAACGGCTCCGATTTCATGCGGACAATCGAGCACGAATTCGATATCAAGCGCTTCAGCATGTCGGCGCAGGGGTTCGCCCACCCGCGACAGAAGCTCGTAAAGATTGACCCGGGACAACTCAAGTCGCATCGCGCCTGAATCGATCATTGCAAGATCGAGAATATCGCTTGTGACTTCTGCAAGTTTGGCGGAAGCCGAAAGTATATCTTCTACATAGTCGCGTTGTTTCGTCGTTAAGGGACCGGCTACACCGGAGGCGAGCAGATCGGCAAAACCATGCACTGCGTTAAGCGGATCGCGGAAGAGGAATGAGGCGTGGTGAATGAAGTCGGACTTGAGCTGATCCGCGGCGACGAGTGCTTCATTGCGCTCCCGAAGGGCGCTTTCCATACGAAAACGATCAGTAATATCAGCGAACGATACGAGCGTGCCGCCGTCGGGAAGTGGGGCAAGTGAAACCGAAAGAACGATCTTGTCGTTGCGTTCCATCTGGCCCCAATCACTCTGGCGGTCAGCGTTAGAGGCGATACTGGAGACCAGCTTCTTCCACATGCTGTCATTACCAAAGCGACGCGCGCAAGTCTCGGCGACACGCTGGATGTGTGGTTCGCCTTCGAGTTGGGCAGGTTCCAGTTCCCAAAGCCGGGCAAAGGCAGCGTTGCGTAGTTTCAGGCGGCCGTCGGTGCCAAATACGGCAACCGCCTCCTGCAAGGTATCGAGGGTAGCCGTCTGTGCCTTGATCAGCGTGTTGTAGTTTGTCTCAAGGGCGAAGCGTTCGCTCATATCCTCGTAGAGGAATATCAGGCCCCCGAAGGGGTGTGGCTGAGCAATCACGCGCAAGGTCCGTCCGCCGGGAAGGTGCCACTGCTCCTCAGGGAGAAATTCTGTCCCGTGGCCGTAGAGAGAGAGCCGCGATCTCTTCCAGCTCTGGTAATCGCGCTGCTCGGGAAGTTTGCGCATTTCACGCAACTGATCAAGGATTTCTCCGTCCGTTGGCCGTCGATCCAAGAACTGTTCGTCCAATTCCCAAAGGTGGGCAAATGCTTGGTTGTAGAAAGTCAGCTTCTGATCGGCGTCGAAAATTGCTACGGCCGTTGTCAGCCGATCAAGGGTTTCAGCATGGGCATCGATATGCTGTTGAAGCCGGGCCTCGGCAGCTGACAAATCGGTGACGTCGACGGCACTGCCCACAATTTGCCCGGTTGCAAGGGGAGTATGGGTAAATGTCAGGGCTCTACGCTGACCGGCGATTACCGCAAAGCGCTTTGACTCCATGACCTGGCCTTCGGCGCGCGCTGCGCTTGCTAGGTCGCGTTCGGATTTGTCGAGAGCGGATTGCAGGGCGAGTGCTTCACCCTCAACGCCAAGCGCCTGCAGAAATGCCTGATTGCCCCAGACCAGGGTCAAGGTCTTGTCCCGAAGCCATACAGGTACGGGCAAGGCATCGAGGATGGCACGGAAATCAAATGGTTGCGCGAGCGCTGTGTGGGCGGGCTCGAGCCACACGCCGACCGCGGCGCCCACCGCCCTGCCGCGCACAGAAATCCCCCGTCCGTCCGGCTCGTGGGCGAGCAGTGAAAATCCCCGCCCTTGGTCGCTTAGCCCGTCCAGGGCGGCGGACAGCTCTGTGGCCTCTGGACCATGCAGACAGGCGTCCAGGAGGAGTTCCCCTCCACCATAGGAGCGCGGTGCCAGGCCGTCTCGAGCCCACACCACTACTGCCTCACGACCCGCAGCTATCAGGACATCGCGGCCGTGAACTACAGCCCGCTGGTGGGCAGCCAGACGTTTGAGATTTCGCCGCAGACGATGCGTCTGATGCTGTTCCCAGAGTGCCCAGATGCCAGCCGCTATGGCCAAAGCTGCGCTACCGAGGGCGATGGCAGAGCTCACCACGGCCGTGCCGGGACTCGTGGCGGCGGCCGGAGATGGGACAAGAAGAGGGAGGGTTGCTAGCAAGATTGCTGCCATGCGCCGCCCCGCGCCAGCTTGGCCGTCACCTACGCGCTTGCCTACTTCGTTCCCGGCCACGGGGACGCCTTCCCCCTCGCCAATTCCGGCGAATCAATTGTGAATCAATATG